>CADEFG010000156.1 GCA_902826505.1 uncultured Acidobacteriota bacterium | reverse complement strand
CATCTGCAAAAAAGCGGGAACTTGAATGCCATCGATGCCGAGGCTTGGAAATCTAAGTCCTTTGAGCATATTCGTAAAATAATCGCTCCACGAAATAGCCACGGCAATGTTTCCGATGGCATATTCGACAATTAAATCCCATCCGATGATCCACGCCACCAGTTCGCCCAAACTTGCATAGGAATATGTGTAAGCCGACCCCGCAACGGGAATCCGCGACGCAAATTCCGCGTAGCAAAGCGCGGAAAACGCGCAGGCGACCGCCGTAAAAACGAATAGAAAAGCAACTGCCGGACCGCCGTTATACGAGGCTTTTCCGATCATCGCGAAAATCCCGGCGCCAACGATCGCGGCAATTCCCATCAGGGTTAAATCGAAAACACCTAAAGTTCGGCGCAAACCGCCGCCTTCACCGCCAATTTCTTCCTGCGCGTGGTCGGACAAACCTGCCGCCGCATCTGCTTGAATTTGGGCAATAGATTTTTTGCGAAATAATGAATTACTCATAAAATTCTTAGTGATTTCAAATTCCAAATTCCGGATTTCAAATCAGGAATTGAATTTTCAATCGGGAGTTTGGAATTTAAAAATTGGAATTAAAACTGCTTTGTTTGCGAATTTTGAACGAAAATTTAAAAAGATGCAATGGAAATTGTGCGATATTGATAATTTTTAGTTCGAGAAGGGCGAATTTCGCTTGATTTGCGCCCCGAAATAAGTTATTAAATTCGCGTTCCGTAAAAAATTCCAACGTTTAACCGTCATGAAAAATCGTCCGATTCACGAAAATTTGGATACCTCGTTTGTCAATCTGTCGGCGCTCGTCAAATATTTGCGCCGCCGGCAGTTTGCCGGTCACGTGCGGATCGAACTGAGCGGTTATGAAGCGGACATTTATCTGACGGCGGAAAATCAACTGAAAGCGCGCGAATACGACCATATCGCCGGACGCATTGCCGAGGGCGAAGAAGCTTTGCAGCGAATTTTGATCCGTTCGCGCGAACCGGGCGGCATCATCAATGTTTATCAAACGGTTGCCGAAAAAGAAACGGTCGCCGAAACGCCTTCCGAAAAAACCGAGATCGTCGTTGAAAAGACCGCGCCGGTCGCCCCAAACAAACCGTTGAGCGTCAAAACGAACGGCGCGAACGGCAAACCGAAAATCGAAAATCCCGCCAATGGTCACGCGGCAAACGGCAATCATCACGACTCGAAACCGGTCGAAATCCCGCTGCCGCCAAAGTCGAAACTGCCCGAGCTGCCGTTTGAATTTACCAACAAGGTCGAAGCCAAAGCCAAACTGCCAAGCCTTTCCGCCGAAGACCGTGAATTGCTTTTGAATCTGACGAGCGAGCTTTTGGGAACGATCGATCATAGTTTGGCGATGGCAAAACTCGAATTCCCGACGGCTTTTCAAAAGGCTTGCACGGAAATTTCCGCCGACTACCCTTTTCTCGCCGCGCTCAATTACAGCAAAGGAAAAATTTATTCCGCCGACCCGCCGAACGCGAAATTCTTTGTCGCCGGAATTTTAGAAGCCCTGCGCCGGATTCTCGACAAGCTCGGCGCGCATCCGAAATTCGCCGAAGTTTATCGCTACACGACGCAGAGAATTCTTACGCTGATTCACCAACGCCGACCTTTTTACGACAAATTCTTCATCACCAAACCGCTCGAAAAGATTCTCGGAGCTTAGGAAATTTGCGATTTGCGATTTGCGATTTGCGATTTTAAGACCATAAACTTTAAAGCAGATTTCGATTGTCGTCGGTCTTTGATAAAAAAGTTATTCGTCAAATACCGCTTTCAATCGCAAATCGCAAATCTAAAATCGCAAATCATTTTATGGATTGGAAAATTTTCGGAACCGCTTTTTTAACGCTTTTTTTAGCCGAACTCGGCGATAAAACACAGCTTGCCGTGATCACGATGACCTCGAGCACCGAATCGAAAATCTCGGTCTTTCTCGGCGCGGCGCTCGCGCTGGTTGCCGTCACCTTGCTCGGCGTCGTTTTCGGCGGCATTTTGTCGCAATATATTCCGACCGAATGGCTGCAGCGAATCGTCGCCGCCGCGTTTATCATCATCGGCGTGCTGATGCTTTTCGGAAAACTTTAAAAAATTAGCTCAATTTGCCGGAAATTGATTTTTTCGCGTTTCTTTTTTTGTTATCATCGTTTCTAACAATTTCGGTCAGAAAAGGTATTACAAAATGAAAAAACGGCTTGTCTTTCTCTTAGCCATCGCTCTCGCGGCTTCGTTTTTCGCTTTCCGGCAAACGACGACGGGCGAACAGCTCGATTCACCGCAAAATCAGACGCAAATCTTAGCCGCGCTCAAACCGCAAAGCGTTCCGGCGGCAGCATTCGGCGTTTCGCCCAAAGTGAGCAGTTTAGCCGATGCGCGTCAAAAATTTCAGCCAAGCGCGAACAGCGAAGTGCGTTTTGTTTCGGAAAATCTGATCTCACGCAAGTTTACCGAAACGACGGTTCACGACGCCGACCAAAATTTGGCGCAAAGCTCGCTGATCCCGGTGCCCGCGCCGTCGCTTTCCTTTGACGGAATCTCGAATCGTTCGAACGGCGAGATTTTCGGTTTGCTTTTTCTTCCGTCGGACACGAACGGCGATGTCGGTCTCAACCATTATGTCCAGACGGTCAACACCTTAACGCAGGTTTTTAACAAAAACGGCACCGCTTTGACGCCGCCGTTTCGGATGAGCGATATTTTCGCGCCGCTCAACACGCCGTGTTCGCTGCGCAACGACGGCGAAGCGATTGTCTTGTACGACACGCTCGCCGACCGCTGGCTGCTCAGCCAATACTGCAACGCGTTTCCGCCGTTTCGGCAGATGATCGCCGTTTCGCAGACCGGCGATCCACTCGGCGCGTATTTTCTTTACGAATTCGTGATGCCGAACATCAAGCTCAACGATTACGCGAAATTCGGCGTTTGGACGGACGGCTATTATATGTCAACCGACGAATTTGTCGGCAGCGATTACGCCGGGGCGGGACTTTTTGC
Source organism: uncultured Acidobacteriota bacterium (assembly GCA_902826505.1). GTDB lineage: Bacteria > Acidobacteriota > Blastocatellia > Pyrinomonadales > Pyrinomonadaceae > JAFDVJ01. Next base: position 6,046 of record CADEFG010000156.1, on the reverse strand, counting down.
CTTTGACCGCGCAAAAATTCTGACGGGCGACCCGGCGGCAAGCTACATTTATTTTAATATTCCGTCGAGTTCGCCGATTCGCACCGGCGGATTGCTGCCCGCCGATCTCGACGGATTGAATCCGCCGCCCGCCGGTGCGCCGAATGTTTTTGCGGGTTATTCGGCGACCGAATACGGCGACGCGCAGGACGCGATCCGGCTTTTTGATTTTCACGCCGATTTTCAAAACCCGCAGAATTCGACCTTTACCGAACGCAGCGAGAGTCCGCTCGCGGTCCCGCCGTTTGACCCGACTTCGCCCGACGGGCGGGCTGATATTGCCCAGCCCGCGCCCGGCGATTTTCTCGATTCGCAATCGGATCGATTGATGTATCGGATCGCTTATCGGAATTTCGGAACGCACGAATCGCTGGTTTTCAATCAAACCGTCCGCACGACGCCGGTCGGTCAAACTTATCGCGCCGGTGTCAGAGTTTATGAACTGCGGCGGGCGAACGGCGTTTTCGGAGTCCACGAAAATTCGACTTTCGGCGACGCGACCTATTCGCGCTGGATGGCGGCGGCGGCGCAGGATCATCAGGGAAATATCGCGTTTGAATACAGTTTCGGCAACGAAATAAAAAGTCCTTCGATCCTTTATTCGGGGCGGCTCGCGACCGACGCGCCGGGAACATTTCGCGAAGAATCGAGTTTGGTCACCGGTTCCGGCGTTCAGACGGCGTTCGGTTTTCGCTGGGGAAATTTTACGGGCATGACCGTTGACCCGGTTGACGACTGCACATTCTGGATGACGAACCAGTATTACAGCCTCGAAAGCCAGATGGAAAGTCCTTTCAGTTGGCTGACGCGGATCGGCAAATTCAAGTTTGACGAATGCGTGAACGCGCCGCGCAGCTCGATCAACGGCATCGTTTCGAACGCGTCAAACGGTTCGCCGATCCAAAATGCCGTCGTCACGGCAAACAGAGTTTATTCGCGCGGCACTAATTCTTTTGGAAGCTATGGCAATTTATTGGTTTTACCAAATACTTATACGCTGACGGCTTCGGCGCGCGGTTTTCGTTCGCAGAGCGTCACCGTGACGGTTGCGAACGGGCAAACTTTGACGCAGAATTTTGCGCTTCAGCCGAGCGCCGTGTTGGAAAGCGCGGGAACAACGCTGACCGCCGAATCGTGCGCGGTCAACAACGCCATCGAACCGAACGAAACCGTCACGATGAACATCGCGCTTCGCAACACGGGCGCGATCAATACGACCAATCTGACCGCGACCTTGCTTGCGGCGGGCGGCGTCCTGAATCCTTCCGCGCCGCAAAATTACGGCGCGCTCACGGTCGGCGGCGCAAGCGTTTCGCGCCCGTTTACTTTTACGGCTTCGGGGAACTTGAATTGCGGCGGCGCGATAACTTTGACCTTGCAATTACAGGACGGCGCGGAAAATCTCGGAATCGTCCAGATAAATCTGAACACCGGCACAAAACGGCTTGCTTTTCAGGAAAATTTCGATTCCGTCGCGGCGCCGAATCTGCCGGTCGGCTGGACAACGAGCGCGACCGGCGCCCAGCAAAATTGGACGACTTCTGTAACGCAATTTCAAACCGCGCCGAATTCCGCCTTTTCGCCCGACCCGAATCAGGTCGGCGTCAACGAGCTTGTTTCGCCCGTTTTTTCGATCACTTCCGCGAATGCCGAACTCGAATTTCGCAACTGGTATGAACTCGAAACGACCTTTTTGCGAAACCGTCTGTACGACGGCTCGGTTTTGGAAATCAAGCTCGGCGCGGGCGCTTGGCAGGACATCGAAACGGCGGGCGGCGCGTTTCTCGCGGGCGGTTACGACGGCGTGATCGACAGTTGTTGTCAAAATCCTTTGATGGGCAGACGCGGCTGGTCCGGGAGAAGCGGCGCGAATCAGACCTCGGAATTTATCACCTCGAAAGCCAAGCTTCCGGCGGCGGCGGCGGGACAAAACGTGCAGGTTCGGTGGCGCGTCGGAACGGACATCGGAACTTTTCGCACCGGGCAATTTATCGACAACTTGAGCGTTTCGGACGGGTTTGTCTGCACTTGTCAAAATTCGCAGACGGGTCGCGCGCCGTTTGATTTTGACGGCGACGGGAAAACCGATCTGAGCGTTTTTAGTCCGAATAATGATCCGGCTGAGCCTGATTTCAAAGTTTTGAACAGCTCGAATAATTTGCCGAACAATACAATTTGGGGAAACGTCGGCGATCTTGCCGTCGCTTCGGACTTCGACGGCGACGGGAAAACCGATTTCGCGGTTTTCCGACCGTCCGACAAAAACTGGTATATTTTGCAAAGCTCGAACAATTCGGTTTCGATCGTTAATTTCGGACTCGCGGACGATAAACTGACGCCCGCCGATTTTGACGGTGACGGCAAAACGGACATCGCCGTTTTTCGCCCGTCAAACGGCGTTTGGTATGTTTTGCAAAGCTCGAACGCGCAAATTCGCATTCAGCAATTCGGTTTAGCCGAAGATTTGCCCGTCCAAGCCGATTACGACGGCGACAGCCGAACCGATCTCGCGGTTTGGCGTCCGTCAAGCGGCGTTTGGTATGCTTTTCGAAGTTCCGACGGCGGCGTCACGATTTTGAATTTCGGGCTCGCCGGCGATAAACCCGTTGCCGGTGATTACGACGGCGACGGACGCAGCGATTTTGCGGTTTTCCGACCGTCCGACAGAAACTGGTATTTTCTGAAAACAACGCAGGGCTTCAGCGTCGTCAATTTCGGTCTGGCGGACGATAAACCGCTGCAAGCCGATTTTGACGGCGACAGCAAACGCGATATCGCGGTTTTTCGACCATCAACCCTGGTTTGGTATTATTTGAAATCTTCGGACGGCAGCTTTTTTTCGCAGCAGTTCGGGTTCGAACTGACTGCCAACACCGCGCTGCCGGCGATTTTCGTCCCTTAATTTTTTGTGAATATTCCGCATTTTGGGCGTTATCGAATATGTTATTTTGCCGAAATATGTTAAAAACTTAGTTTCCCCTTAAACATCCTGCCACATTTAGGGAATTTTAACAGAAGGTTTTTTATCAATGAAAAAGTTTTACGTTGGTCTCGTCAGTCTTATTCTGCTTACTGTTTGGTGTGTTTTCAGTTTCAAAACCACCGCGCACACCGAAACCAAACACGCAGCGGAAACCGATCTGGTGTCAACGACGATCGTCATCAGCCAGGTTCAGGCGGGCGGCGCCGTGGCAACCGATGAATTTATCGAGCTGCACAACAACAGTGCCGCCAATTTTGACCTCAACGGTTACCGGCTTGTTTATCGTTCCGCGACCGGATCGAACGATATTCCTTTGGCTAACTGGACGACCAGCACGATCATTGCGCCGGGCGGTTATTATCTGATCGCTTCAACCGATTATGACGGCGGAGTGACGCCGAACGCGACTTACAACCCGACAACCTGCTCTTGCTCGATGGGTGCTAACGGCGGGGGTCTGGCGATTCGCAACGGTGCGGTCAATACGGGCACGATCATCGATTCGGTCGGCTGGGGCACGGCGACTAATATTTTTGTGGAAACCGCCGTGACAATCGCTCCGCCAAACAACGACAGTAAAGTGCGGCTGCTCAACGGTTGTCAGGATACGGACAATAATTCAAACGATTTTTCTGCCCTTTCGCCAGCCGCCGCGCGGAATCTTGCGACTGCGCCAAACGCTTGCAGCGGCGGCGGAACGACATTATTTGCCGCGATGTCGGCGAACCCGACTTCGGTTATTCCGGGCGGAAACACGCTTTTGACGGTGACGGTCATTCCGGCAACCACGCCGCCGAGCACGGGCATCACGGTGGTCGGGAATTTAACCGAGATCGGCGGGGCGGCTTCGCAGACGTTTTTCGACAACGGCACGAATGGCGATGTCACGCCGGGTGATAACATTTTTTCATTTCTGGCAACGGTTCCGGTCGGAACAAGCGGCGGAATTCACGTCGTCACGGCAATTGCCGCCGATGCCCAAATGCGGACGGCGAATGTTAATCAAAACATCAATGTCAACGTGCCTTTGCCGAACGAAGACCCGCTGCTGTTAGGCAACCCGAGCGGCGCAACCGGCGATATTGCCAACGAAAACAATTATTTAATGGTCAAGCCGCAATATTCGCTCTCGTATAATCGCAGTAAAGCGACGCCAAATTGGACGGCGTGGCGGCTCGACGGCAGCTGGCTCGGCTCGGCTCCGCGACAGGACGATTTTCGTCCCGACCCTGAACTGCCGGCAGGCTGGTATCAGGTCACGGATAACGATTATTCGGGTTCGGGTTATGACCGCGGACATATGTGTCCGTCAGGCGATCGAACGAATACCATTCCAAATAATTCGGCGACGTTTTTGATGACGAATATGGTTCCGCAAACATCGGAAAACAATCAGGGACCCTGGGAAGAATTTGAAACATACTGCCGCACTTTAGCCGGACAGGGCAACGAGGTCTATATTATTTCGGGTCCGGTCGGCAATATCGGCACGATTGCCGGCGGCAGGGTCGTCATTCCGCAATATACCTGGAAGGTCGTTCTGATTTTGCCGAACGGCGCCGATGATTTGCAGAGAATCAATCGCGGCACACGCACCTTCGGCATTATCGTGCCTAATTTTCCGCCGCTCAATATCAACGCTCCGTGGCGGCAGTTCCGCGTGACGGTCGATGCGGTTGAAAACGTGGCGGGCTATAATTTCTTCTCGAATGTCCCGAAAAACACGCAGGAACTGATCGAAAGACGACGCGATTTGCAATAATTTCGGCAATTATCCGAGCGGGCGGAAAAGCGTTTTTCGCCCGCTCTACAAACCCGAAAACCACACTCTTTATACAACGCGATTTTTCTGCCCTTTCGTGTTTTTCGTGTAACGGGCGTGGTTTTCAGCATCTAAAGCTCGGCGGCGCTGTTTTATTTACCGCGAGCGTCAAACACCCGATATGAAAAAAATTTATTTTGTTCTAGCTCTGAGTCTTTCCGTTTTTGTTTTCGATGTTTCGGCGCAAAAAGTTCGTTCGATCAGCGAGGTTCAGGGTGAAAAAAACTTATCGCCGTATGTGGGCGAAACGGCGCGCTTGACGGGAATTGTCACGGCGCGGGCGCGCAACGGATTTTTTCTCCAAACACCGGACGACAAAGTTGACGCTAATCCGAAAACCTCGGAAGGAATTTTTGTTTTCACGGGCAGCGAACCGGCGGCTGAAGCAACGATCGGAAATCTTGTTTCGGTAACGGGAACGATTGAGGAATTTCCAAAAAAGAATGATCCGCCGACCCTGAAAATCACCGAGCTTTCGATGAAAAAAGGAACCGATTCGATCGCGGTCGAATCAAAGGGCAATCCATTGCCGAAACCGATCATTTTAACGGTCGTTGATTTTAGACCGAATTCGATCGATCAGCTCGAAAAATATGAAGGAATGCGCGTCACCGTCCCGGAAATGATCGTCGTTGCACCGACCAACGGCAGAGTTGACGAAAAAACCGGCGCTTCCCTTTCGGACGGAACATTTTACGGCGTCGTCAAAGGTCTCGCGCGTCCTTTCCGCGAGGTCGGCTTTGATATTTACGATTACGAAGCGCTGCCCGTGAAGGAAAGGGAGCAGATCAAAAAAGATACATCAAAAATCACTCTTTTCGACCATAATCCCGAAAGAATCCGCGTCGAAAGCGCCGCGCTGCTCGGCGCGCAGCCGCTCGATGTTTCGAGTTACACGGAAATCAAAAACTTAACCGGCGTTGTTCATTACGCTTACCGCGCCTATTCGATCTTGGTTGACGCCGACAACAAACCGACGATCTCAAATCTCTTTAAAGCCTCGCCGCTGCCCGTGCCGAACGACCGTCAGTTTTCGATCGCCGCGACCAATCTCGAAAGATTTTTTGACGATGAAGACGATCCCAACACAAAAGAACCGATCATCACGAGCGAAGGGTTTGAAAAACGCCTGAAAAAAGTTTCGCTCGCAATTCGTTCCTATATGCAAACGCCGGATGTCGTCGCGGTCGTTGAGATAGAAA
>CADEFG010000155.1 GCA_902826505.1 uncultured Acidobacteriota bacterium | reverse complement strand
GTCCACACGGATCTGCTCGCCAATAAAAAAATCGAAGACCCGTTCTACCGCGACAACGAAAAGCGTTTGCAATGGATCGGCAAAACCGATTGGGAATATCAGACGACGTTTAATGTTTCCGCCGCCACGCTCAAACGCCAAAATCTCGAGATCGTTTTTCAGGGGCTCGACACTTACGCCAATGTTTTCCTGAACGACAAGGAAATTTTGACGGCGGACAATATGTTCCGAACGTGGCGCGTCGATGTCAAAAACGCTTTGAAACAGGGCGCAAACGTTTTGCGGATCAAATTTCGCTCGCCGATCAACGAAATTCTGCCGCGTATGAAATTGCTCAATTACGAGCTTCCGGCGGTCAACGATCAGGGCGAAAAAACATCGCCTTACACGCGCAAAGCGCCGTATCAATTCGGCTGGGATTGGGGACCGCGATTTGTCACGAGCGGCGTTTGGAAACCCGTCAATCTCGTCGTTTGGGACACTGCGCGAATCGAAGATCTGCAGATCAAACAAAACAAATTATCAAAGGAAACGGCAGAACTGAGCGCAATTGTCGAAGTCGTCGCTTCATCGGCAGCTGACGCAACAATTGAAATCGAAAATACGAACGATAAAAAAATCGTCATTACAAAACAAGTCAAACTAACAAACGGCGTCAATAAAATCGCGCTCGATTTTGCAATGGTAAATCCGAAACTCTGGTTTCCGATCGGGCTCGGCGAACAAGCGCTGTACACTTTTAGAGCAAAACTTATCATCAATAAAAAATCGGTTGACGAGCAATCTCGAAGAACGGGTTTGCGGACATTGGAACTCAGGCAAAAGCCGGATCAATTCGGCATCAGTTTTGAGTTCGTGATCAACGGCATTCCGGTTTTCGGGCGCGGCGCAAACTGGATTCCGGCGGATATTTTTCCGACGCGGATCACCAGAGAAAAATACAAAAACCTTTTGACATCGCTCAAAGACGCGAATATGAATATGCTTCGCGTGTGGGGCGGCGGAATTTACGAGGACGATTATTATTACGATCTGGCGGACGAAATGGGAATTCTCGTCTGGCAGGACTTTATGTTCGCGTGTTCGATGTATCCGGGCGATAAAGCGTTTCTCGAAAACGTGCGCCGCGAAGCGATCGATAACGTCAAAAGATTAAGAAATCATCCGTCGATCGTGCTCTGGTGCGGCAACAACGAGATCGAAACGGCGTGGGCGCACTGGGGCTGGAAAGATCGTCTGCCGAATCATCTCTGGGACGACTACTTAAAACTTTTCGTGCGGCTTCTGCCGGAAGTCCTGGACGAATACGATCCTTCGCGCCCGTATTGGCAATCGAGCCCGAGTTCGAATTTTCAGGACGATTCCGATTCGCAGCGCATCGGCGACGTTCATTACTGGCAAGTCTGGCACGCCGAAAAGCCTTATAAAGAATACGAAAAACAGTTTCCGCGTTTTATGAGCGAATACGGTTTTCAGTCGTTTCCCGAGCTGGAAACCGTCAAAACCTACACGACCGAAGAGGATCGCAAATCAATCGAAACGCCGATCATGCTCGCGCATCAGCGGCATCCGCGCGGCAATCAGCTGGTCAAAGAATATATGCTCCGCGAATACAATCAGCCGAAGGATTTCGAGTCGTTTTTGTATGTCAGCCAGGTTTTGCAGGCGGAAGGAATCAAGATCGGCGCGGAACATTTCCGGCGAATTATGCCGCGCAATATGGGTTCGCTCTACTGGCAGGCAAACGATTGCTGGCAGGTCGCGTCGTGGTCGGGCATGGATTATTTCGGACGCTGGAAAGCGCTGATGTATTACACGCGCAAATTCTATGCGCCCGTCTTGATTTCGCCGCACGTGGACGACGACGGAACTTTAAACATCTATGTGGTTTCCGATGCGCCCGAAACAAAAAATGCGCAGATCGTTTTATCTTTGGTGGATTTGAGCGGCAAAACTTTGAGTTCTAAAACGCTTGATTTAACAATCGAACCGCTCAAGGGAAAGTCTTATTTTACGCAAAAGGTCGCCGAATTTCTCGGCGGCGCGGACGGTAAAAACGCGTTTCTGCTTGCCGAATTAAAGCTCGGCGGCAAAACCGTTTCGCAGAACGAATATTTCTTTAAGCCCTTCAAAGAATTAAGTGTTTCTCGACCTACAATCAAAACCGAAATCGCGCCGACGGCAAACGGTTTTAAAATCGCGCTGGCGACCGATACTTTAGCAAAATCCGTGTATCTTTCAGGCTTTACGGAAGGATTTTTCGGGGATAATTATTTCAACCTGATTCCGGGCAAACCGGTCGAAATCGAATTTCGCACCGCGCAAAAAATGAGCACGGACAAATTTCGCCGTGATTTGAAAGTTCGTTCGCTGATCGATGCTTTTTAATCAATAAATCGAGGAAAACCGCATGCGTTTAGGCACTCTGGACATCATTATTCTGGTCATTTATTTCGTCGTGATGATCGGCATCGGAATTTATGTCACGCGCCGCGCCGCAAAAAATCTCGATTCTTATTTTCTTGGCGAAAACACAATGCCGTGGTGGCTTTTGGGCGTTTCAAACGCGTCGGCAATGTGGGACATTACCGGCACGATGTGGCTGGTTTACATTCTTTTCGCCTACGGTTTGAAGGGACTTTTTCTGCCCTGGTTATGGCCGATTTTTAACCAGATTTTCGATGCGGTTTATCTTTCAAAATGGGTGCGCCGTTCAAAAGCGCGCACCGGCGCGGAATGGATCGTTACGCGGTTCGGCGCGGATTCGGGCGGCGAATTGGCGCGCGCCGTGATTTTGCTGTTTGCCTTAATTTCCGTGGTCGGTTTTATCAGTTACGATTTTCAAGGGATGGGCAAATTCTGCAAAGTCTTTCTGCCGTGGGATTTATCGCCGAATACTTACGCCGTTCTGATCATGGGAATTACCGCCGTTTATGTTGTTCTCGGCGGAATGCTGAGCGTCGTGCTGACGGATTTCGTGCAGTTTATTTTGATGGCTTTGTCGAGCGTTGTGATCGGCGTGATCGCGATGCAGTCGGTGAGCGCCGATTCACTGGGCACTTTGATGCCAAACGGCTGGCAAAACATCTTTTTCGGCTGGAATCTCGATCTCGATTGGAACGCTCATTTGCCCGCGCTCAACGGCAAAATCGCCGCAGACGGCTGGGCAAACGCGTTCGGATTTTTCTTTATGCTGATGGTTTTCAAGGGCATTTTGAGCAGTATGGCGGGCGCCGCGCCGAATTACGATATGCAGCGTATTTTAGCCGCCAAAAGTCCGAAAGAAGCGAGTTTTATGAGCGCGATCGTTTCGATCTGCCTTGTTCCGCGCTGGATTTTGATCGCCGGGATCACGCTTCTCGGTTTGGCTTTTGTGACGCCCGAGTTCAACAAAATGGGCAATGCCGATTTTGAACTCGTTTTGCCGTACGTGATCAATAATTTTCTGCCCGCCGGACTTGTCGGAATTCTGCTTGCCGGACTGCTTTCGGCATTTATGTCAACATTTAGCGCGACGGTCAACGCCGGCGCGGCTTATCTGGTGAACGACATTTACAAACCTTATTTGAATCCGAACGCGGCGGATAAAACTCTGGTTCGCGCCGGCTATCTGGCTTCGATTCTGGTTCTGGCGGCGGGCATCAGCGTCGGATTCTTTCTGTCTTCGATCAATTCGATCACGCAATGGATCGTTTCCGGGCTTTTCGGCGGTTACACGGCGGCGAATGTTTTGAAATGGTATTGGTGGCGACTCAACGGTTACGGCTATTTCTGGGGAATGCTGACGGGAATCGTTTGTGCGCTGCTCGTTCCCGTCGTTGTTCCCGCGTGGAATCCGCTGTATGCTTTTCCCTTTATCCTTTTGTTTTCGACAATTGCGTGTTTTGCCGGAAGTTTGCTGACAAAACCGGTCGAAGCCGAAACTTTGAAAAAGTTCTACCGCGACGTGCGACCCTGGGGATTTTGGCAGCCGGTTTATGAACTGTGTCGCGAAGAGGACGCGGCGATCGAACCGAACCGCGGCGCGGCGCGCGATCTGACGAACTGCGGAGTCGGAATTATCTGGCAGATGATGCTCATGACGATTCCGGTCTATGTCGTTTTGCGAAGCTCGACGGGTGTTTTGATCAGTGTCGCGATCCTTATCGCGACGACCGTTTTTCTCAAAAAATTCTGGTATGAAAGTTTGGTTCGCGAAGAGGTTTTGATGAACGAGGCTGAAAATTTTAATCGATTGTAAAATAATGATGAAAAGAAAAATAAACAAACAAGGTTTTGTAAATCCATTGTGGCGGACAATTTTGATTGTTGCCGTAATCTTAGGCGGCGGTTTTTCGGTGTCAAAATTTCTGCGCGCCAACGCCCAAACAAATTTGCCGTATAAAAATCCGCAGCTTTCGATCGATGAACGGGTCAAAGATTTGCTTTCGCGAATGACTCTCGAAGAAAAAACGGCGCAGCTCGTCTGTTTGTGGAACACGAAACCGCAAAAAACGGACACCAAAGACGCGCAATCGCGCACCGATCGCGGCGATTTTTCGCCCGAAAAAGCCAAACTTTTGATACCGCACGGAGTCGGACAGATCGCCCGTCAAAGCGAAGACAAAACGCCGCGCGGTTCGGCGGAATTCGCCAACACTTTTCAAAAATGGCTTATCGAAAATACGCGATTGGGAATTCCGGCGGTTTTTCACGACGAAATTCTGCACGGCAATATGGCGCGCGGTTCGACCGTTTTCCCGACTCCGCTGGCGATGGCGGCGAGCTGGGATACGGAGATCGTTTCCCGCGTTTTTACCGCCGGAGCGCTCGAAACCCGCGTCCGCGGTTCGCACCATGTTTTGGGACCGAATCTCGATATTGCGCGCGACGCGCGGTGGGGACGCACCGAAGAAACTTACGGCGAAGACCCGTATTTGGCTTCAAGGTTCGGCGTCGCGGTCGTCAAAGCCTTGCAGGGCGGCGCCAATAATCAGAACCCGAAAATTGATGGAAGCCACGTCATTGCGACCGGAAAACATTTTATCGGGCATGGTCAGCCGGAAGGCGGAACGAATATCGCGCCCGTCAATTTGTCGGAAAGACTGCTGCGCGAAACGCATCTGAAAACCTTTGAAGCCGCGATCAAAGAAGGCGGCTTGCAGTCGGTGATGCCCGCCTATCACGAACTCGACGGCGTTCCGGCGCACGTCAATAAATATTTTTTACAGAACATTTTGCGCGACGATTTCGGATTTCAAGGCGTCGTCGTGTCGGATTATTACGCGATCACCGAACTCCAGACGCGCCACCGCGTTTCGGTCGATAAAGCCGATTCGGCGCGCCAGTCGCTCGAAGCCGGAGTCGATATGGAACTGCCCGATCCCGATACTTATCTGACTTTGATCGCGCAGGTGACGGCGGGGAAAATTTCGGAAGAAACTCTAAATCGCGCGGTTTCAAGAGTTTTGCGTTCAAAGTTTCAGCTCGGACTTTTTGAAAACCCGTATGTCGACGCGAGTCTTGCGGAAAAAATCGTGGACAGCGCGCCGCACCGGCAGCTCGCGGCGGAAATGGCGCGGCGGTCGATCGTTTTGCTGAAAAACGATAAGAATATTCTGCCGCTCGACCGCACAAAATTGAAATCGCTCGCCGTCATCGGACCAAATGCAGCGAAAGCGCACCTCGGCGGCTACACCGACCCGAAACCTCCGCGTTCGGTCAGTCTTTTAGAAGGAATAACCAATAAGCTCGGAGCGGCGGTCAAAGTAAATTATGCCGAAGGCGTCAAGATCACAAAAGAAGGCGGCAATTGGTTTGCCGATACTTCGACGCTGAACGATGAAGCGGACGACCAAAAATTGATCGCCGAAGCCGTGCGGACGGCACAAAATTCGGATGCGGTGATTCTCTCGATCGGCGGCAACGAGGACACCAGCAAAGAAGCCTGGGCGGACAATCATCTCGGCGACCGCGATTCGCTGGAACTCGTCGGACGGCAAAACGAGCTGGTCAAAGCCGTTTTGGCGACCGGCAAACCGACGGTTGTTTTTCTGACAAATTCGGGACCGCTGGCGATCGGGTTTGTCGCGGAAAACGTGCCGGCGATTCTGGAAGGTTTTTATCTCGGCGAAGAAACCGGAACCGCCGCGGCGGACGTGATTTTCGGCGATTACAATCCGGGCGGAAAATTGCCCGTCACGTTTCCGCGGTCGGTCGGGCAGCTGCCGGTTTATTACAACCAGAAACCTTCGGCAAAACGCGGTTATCTTTATACTTCAAACACGCCGCTCTTTCCGTTCGGCTTCGGCTTGAGCTACACGACTTTCAAATATTCTGATTTGCAAATCGAAAATCCGAGCATTTCTCCAAACGGCGAAGCGACCGTTTCGGTCAATGTCACGAACACCGGCGAACGGCGCGGTGACGAAGTCGTCCAGCTCTATATCCGCGATGAGATCAGCTCGGTCACGCGTCCCGTCAAAGAATTGCGCGATTTTGCGCGAATCACGCTCGACGCGGGACAAACAAAAAAAGTCGTTTTCAAGATTACGCCTGACAAGCTTTGGTTTTATAATCGTGAAATGAAACGGGTTGTCGAACCCGGCGCATTTCAAATAATGGTCGGCGGAAATTCCGTCGATTTGACGATGGCAAAACTCGAAGTTGTTGAAAAATAGCATTTTAAGAAATATGAAAGAAACAGCAGAAATTGATAATTCACCAAAATATGACGAGCGTCCGTGGGGCAGTTTTACGGTTTTGGACGAGGGCGAAGGTTTTAAGGTCAAACGCATCGAGGTTTTCGCAGGCAAGCGTCTGAGTTATCAAAAACACGCGCAGCGCGCCGAACACTGGTTTGTCGTCCAGGGCACGGCAAAAGTGACGCTGGACGGCGAAGACATCATCAAAAATGCTGGCGAAGCGATTGACATTGCGGTCGGCGCGGCGCATCGCGTCGAAAATCCGGGCGCGCAGTTATTGGTTTTTATCGAAGTTCAGCGCGGCGCTTATCTTGGCGAGGACGACATCGTCCGGCTGCAGGATGATTTCGGACGTTGATTCAAAACTGCTCGAGGCGCGGGCAGGATAAGTTTTTGGCGGCTGTGAAACTTGCCGCCGGAAAATCTAAAAATGACTTAAAATTACTGTGAAATATAAAGGTTTTTCTAAGTTTTTTACGGTTATGGCAACGATATTTTTATTTCTTCCCAACAAATTTCTGTGTTAAAATTGCTACTAAATCGATTTAGTAGATTGCCAGAATTAATTTTACCTTTTAAGATAAGAACAAGTTATGGTTAGACGAATAAACTTAAAAAGAGCTAATGTTGCGCGTTCGAATACGATTCGTGATATTAATCGTCAGATCATATTAAATTACGTCCGCGAGGAAGGACCGATTTCGCGGGCGGATATTGCTAAAATTACCGCGCTTCAGCGTTCGACGGTTTCATTGATCGTCGAAGAATTATTAAATACCGGATTGATCGAAGAAGTTTACGGTGAATCTTCGGGCGGACGTCCGCCGCAATTGCTTTCGCTCAGAACCTCGCACGCCGTCGCGATCGGCGTTGATTTGGGCAAGAAAACCACGATTGTCGCGACCACCGATCTGAGCGGTCGCCTGCTCGAGCAGGAAGAGTTTCCGACCGATAAGGATTTCAACAAAACGATCGACCGCGTGATTGACAGCGCCAAGCATTTTATCAAGAAAAACGGCGGGTCGATCGAAGGCATCGGCATAAGTTTGCCCGGCATGGTCGAATCCTGGACGGGCGATGTTTTATTGATCCCGCATCTTGACTGGCATCGTCCGAAAGTTGCCGAAATTGTCCGCCAGGCAACCGGCTTACCCGTCAAAATCGAGAATGACGCCAATGCCGTCGCGCTCGCCGAACTCTGGTTCGGTCGTCCCGAGATCAACAATGTCCGCGATTTTATACTGGTCTATATCACCAACGGGATCGGGACGGGCGTCGTTTTCGACGGGCAAATTTATCGCGGGAAAGGCGGCGTCGCGGGCGAATTCGGACATATGACGATCGGCAGCGATGCGCCGATCGCCTGTGCCGCCGGAAGTCATAATTGCTGGGAAGCCTTTGCTTCCGAACGCTCGGCATTGGCGCGCTACGCTAATTTGTCGGGAAACCGCAACGGAAGTCAGAAAATAACTTTTGTCGAACTCGTTGAGCTTGCCCTCAAAGGCGACGCCAAAGCCGTCGCGGCGTTAAAGGAAACCGCGCATTATATCGGCATCGGGATTTCGAATCTGATTCAAGGCTTATCGCCCGAAGTCACGGTCGTCACGGGCACGATCGTCCGCGCCTGGAAGTTGATCGCCGATGAGGTTACCGCGGCGGCGGAGAGCGGAATCTGTCAGGGCTATCCGTCGGTCAACATCATGGCTTCGACGCTCGGTTCTCACCCGACTTTGATGGGCGCTTTCAGTCTGGTGCTCGCCGATAAATTCGCGTCCGTTTCAGTCACTTAAAATTTCTAACAAATTCGCGGCAATTGTTCGCCGGCAAGCATATCGACGATGCGCGTGCCGCCAAATGCGGTCGTCATCGAAACGATGCCCTGCGGTTCGGCTTTGACTTCGCCGATGATGCACGCGCCCGTCCCATTCTGGTTTTTCCGCATTCGTTCGAGCAGCGCATCGGCGATTCCGGCGGAAACGACCGCGATCAGTTTCCCTTCGTTCGCGACATAAAGCGGATCTAAACCTAAAATCTCACACGCGCCTTTGACTTCTTCACGCACCGGAATCAGGTCTTCGCGGATTTCGATAAACACGTCGGAACTCATCGCAATTTCATTCAAAGTCGTCGCGACGCCGCCGCGCGTCGGGTCGCGCAGAGCGTGAATCTGGTCAATCGCACCTAAATTCGCGGCTTCGTCGAGCATTTCCGCGACATGCGAATTAAAAGAATCCGTGTCGCTTTCGATGTCGGTTTCGAGATCAAGTTCGCCGCGCGCAATTAGAATCGTCGTGCCGTGATCGCCGATCGTGCCGCTGACGATGACTTTATCACCGACTTCGGCGCGTGAAGCGGAAATTTCTGCATCGGTTTCGATCACGCCGACG
>CADEFG010000154.1 GCA_902826505.1 uncultured Acidobacteriota bacterium | reverse complement strand
TGTTGAAACTGTTGCCCCGACAGATACGACCGTTTGTATCTACGGTGAAACGGGAACGGGAAAAGAACTCGTCGCCCGCGCTATTCACAATCTGAGCGCGCGCCGGGAACGCACGTTGGTGAAGGTCAATTGCGCGGCGATTCCGACAGGATTATTGGAAAGCGAGTTGTTCGGACATGAAAAAGGCGCGTTCACAGGCGCGACCTCACAGCGCATCGGACGCTTTGAACTCGCCCATCGCGGAACGCTTTTTCTTGATGAGGTCGGCGACATTCCGCTCGAATTACAGCCAAAATTATTGCGTGTTTTGCAGGAACAAGAATTCGAACGGCTCGGCGGGACAAAAACACAGCGGGTTGATGTCCGCATAATCGCCGCGACCAACGCCGATTTAGCCGAAATGGTCAGCGAAAAAACTTTTCGCCGCGACCTCTATTATCGCTTAAATGTTTTTCCCGTAATTCTTCCGCCTTTGCGCGAACGGAGAGAAGACATTCCTTTGCTGGTCAGTTTTTTCGCCCAGAAATACTCGCGCCGTTTGAGAAAATCAATTCAGCGGATACCGGCAGAGGTGATGTCGGCTTTAACGTCTTATCAATGGTCGGGCAATGTCCGCGAATTGGAAAATCTTATTGAACGTGCAGTTTTGTTGGCTCAAGGCGATTTGTTGAGAGTTGATTTGTTGTCCGAAATTTCAAGCACTGAAAAAAACGAGATGGCTTT
Organism: uncultured Acidobacteriota bacterium; assembly: GCA_902826505.1. GTDB lineage: Bacteria > Acidobacteriota > Blastocatellia > Pyrinomonadales > Pyrinomonadaceae > JAFDVJ01. The sequence continues at coordinate 8,399 of CADEFG010000154.1, read as the reverse complement.
TTTGCCCCAAACATTGCGGGAAGTTGAGTGTAATTACATCGGCAAAGTACTGTGTCAAACCAACGGAATTATTGCCGGAAAAGGCGGTGCGGCGGAAATTCTCGGACTTCCGCCCTCGACGCTTCGCAGCCGGATGAAGAAATTAGGGATTAATTTTAAGTAGCCCGACGCGACATTTCGGCACGAAATATCGCGTCGGCGACGAAATATCGCGTCGCCTGCCTGTTCCTCCTCGATACATTCTGCTTTATTTTCTTTAATTTACAATTTTTTCTTGTGTGGTCTGACGATTGCAATTTGTCTGTCTGCGATGACATTGCGGATTTCACAGGTTGATGACGAGCGCGGGCAGACGACGCTGAAAATTGAGGGAGATTTTTATTCGGCGGACGTGCAGATGCTCGAAAATTTGTGCCGTGATCTGCAAAAAAAGGAAACTTTGGTTATTGATTTGACGGGCATTACTTTTTTGGATGAAAAAAGTGCGCAGGTTCTGCGGCGGCTAAAATCCCAGCCGAACATCAGATTAGCAGGACTTCGGTTGTTTACCGAAAAAATGCTCGAACAGGCAGAGGATTGAGAAGTCCACCCGATGTATTTTGGCGGAGTCCCGCTTTTTATTGGCGTGCCGTTGCTGCTTGGCTCGGTTTACGGGTTGGGGGTAGGAATTATGCTGGTAGTAGTTCTGGTTTTTCGCAGTATCGGCGAAGAGAAAATGCTCAGACAGGAGTTAGCCGGCTCCGAGGGTTATATGAAAAATGTCAGATGGTGATTGCTGCCGTTTGTTTTTTAAGTTTCGTCGGCGCGATCGGGAAAAGAGAGAAAACGATATGTTGAAAGTATTTACACGAAAATTTGGGGACGTTGCGGTGGTGTATGTACAAGGACGTATCGTTGTCGGAAACGGGCTAAAAACACTCCGCGATGCTGTCGTTTCGCAGTCAGACGCCGGCAACATAATTCTGGATTTGGCGCGGGTCAGCACGATTGATGCGGGAGGCTTAGGCATGATGCTCGAAATATTTCAACAAACCGAAGCAAATGGGATTAATTTCAAACTGATGAACGTAACGGGTTTGGTGAGCCGTGTATTGGAAATTACGCGATTGGATTTGGTTTTCAAAATGGCTGATGAAACTGAAATTTTACTGCCGCGCCGCGCCGAACCGATTAAGCCTAACGTCTTTTATTAAAACTAAATGTGTTTTTTAAAAGTTTACGGTGATGAAATTTTTAAAGTATACGGTGATGAAAATGGAGGAAAAATCTTTAAAGCGATTATTGTTTTGGTCTTGCCGGCTTTTTCTTGGGATCATTTTTCTCGCAACCGGAACGGGCAAAGCACTCGACTTGCCCGGTTTTATCGGCGTGATGAAAACATATGAACTCGGAATGCCGGATTGGTTGCTCTGGATGGGCGGTACGGCTGTTACGGTTTCGGAACTAATTCTGGGCACGTGGATTCTTACGGGTTGGCGGCTGCGTTGGGCTGCTTTGCTCGGGGTTTTGATTAATTCGGTATTTCTCGTCCTGCTGACAAGCGCACTATGGCGCGGGCTGGAATTACAAAATTGCGGCTGTTACGGGGTTTTTCTGGCGCGTCCGCTGAGCTGGCTCACGCCGCTCGAAGACCTGTTTTTGATTGCCGTTTCGTTTGCGGTCTATTACCTGTCGCCTGAAATTAGTATCAATGAAACAAAACAAAAAAAAGAAACCGCTTTGCCGGTTTCTTAAAATGAAAATGAAAAGTATCAAGCGAAATATCGTTAAATATCTGATTGATTACGCTGAATTTTTGCTTGTCTATACGGCTGAGCCGCTTGAAAAAATTGCCGAAAGCTGCGGTTGGGTGAATTTGGAAAGCTTTATCGAAATATTTGAAAGCGAGGTCGGTGTAACACCTCAGCATTACCGGAACTGGCATCAGGATTTGCGCGAAAACAAAGAGGATTAGGAACAGGAAAATGATTTCAGTCAGCATCTCAGACACTATCAAAGCTTCGTGCGAAATGGTTGCGGCGCTTTATGCGGACTATCAAAACTGGGACAAAATCTTTCCTTTGATAAAGAAAGTTCATCTGGTCGAGCAGCGCGAGGAGAAGACTATTCTCGCAATTGACCACGTTGAAGGACGCTTCCCGAATGTTCTGCGAAAAATCTCCGGCGACACATTTGAATTATGGGAGGTCAAACAAAAATACAGCGGCATTTTTTTGAATAAGTTTGAAAGTGTGTCACAGGGAACAAAATATACAGTCAGGGCGGAAATTAGGCTCAATGGATTTTACCGACTGCTGGAGTTATTTGCCGGCGGTCTTGTTCGAACAAAAATCCAGCGATATTTAATCGAACCTCTCAAATTCGCCGCCGAAGCAAACTGAAATCCGAGTTACCTATCGGTATTTATATTTTTATTACAGAAAAGATATGAAAGAACACCGACTCAGCAAAATCTATGTTCCCGACTCAGAATTTGAGTCTGTTTCGTTATGGGTCAAAGTCGCCGCCTACGCCGTCCCGCTTTGCGTTCTGCCCTCGGCATTGTGGCGGATTCACGCGGTATTTATAAAAGGGTTTCCGCCGGAATGCGGGAAAACAGGGGAAGCATGGGAGCCGTTCTACATTGCCGCTTTATCAATCGTCTCATTTACAGCGGCGCTGCTGACCATCGGATTGGTGAGTCCGTGGGGAGAAGTTTTTCCTAAATGGATCCCGTTTTTTGGCGGGCGGGCGGTTCCAATTCGCGCAGCCGTTATCCCCGCTGGCGCAGGCGCGACATTTATTTTCGGCATTTATGCCTACGCTTTGCTGAATCCGATTTTTCATTTCAAAGAGCCGGTCGTCATTGCCGGTTGTCCCGGTCCGCTTGAAACGCCGGACGCCTGGGTGGCAATTGCAAGCTATGCTCCGCTACTTGCCTGGGGACCGCTCCTTGTCGTGGTCACGATTGCCTACTACCGACGCCGCACGCCCGCAATTCGGAAGAACCTTATCGATCGTAAAATTCAGCAATGATAAATCCAAAAAATATAAAAAATGGTTTTATGGAAGCAGAAATAGTCGAGAGCGGCTATCGCGCTAAGCGTTTCAGGGATGAGAGTCTTTTAACGAAAGTTTCACCAACGGAAAATCGTGCCGCAACTTCTTTAATCGTTGTTTGCTCGCACTCATAAATTGAGACGACTCGTTCCCGTAAATCTAAAAAGAATATGCTTTCATTAATTCATTGCTTAAGTCTTCGGGCGCATTCAATCAAGAATCGCCATAGTTGGTTTCAAAAACGACGCGACCATCAACAATCGTTGTTAAAACTCGTGTTTGGTTGATGTATTTCGGATTGATCGTAAAAATATCGTTCGATAAAATCACAAAATCCGCAAGTTTGCCGACCGTGATCGTGCCTTTTTCGTTTTCCTGAAATTCCGCAAAAGCCGCGCCCGAAGTATAAAACCGGACGGCTTCGGCGACCGAAATTTTTTGGTTCGGATCACTGGCATTGACCGCCGCCGCGATCCCCAAAAGCGGGTTGACCGGAATCAGCGAAGCGTCCGAACCAAAAGCGATCGTCGCCCGATTGGCAAGCAGCGAGCGCAAAGGCGCAAGACTTTCGCCCGTGTCGACGCTGAACAGAAACGGCTGAACGGAAGCGATAATGCCGGAACTTCCAAAGCGCCGGACATCTTGCGGGCGAAAATTATGAGCGTGTTCGACGCGGAAACGACGGTCTTTTTTGCCGTTTGCTTTTGCGACGCGTTCGAAAACCGTCAAAATCTGGGTGTTGGCGCGGGTTCCGATGGCGTGCACCGCGACCTGCCAACCGGCACGGTCTGCCGCGCGAATTTCTTCGTAAAGCTCGGCGGTTGAAGCGGCGTCGCCGTCGGCGATTCCTTTCAAACAACCTTGCCGGATCATCGCGTCGCCGCCGGATTTTTTGAGATTGCCGTTCGTTAATTTTTGCCAAGCCGCTAAATCCGCGCAATCGTAAATCCGCGTTTTTAATTTTCCTTGCCGCCGGAGCTCGCCGTAAATTTCCGTATTAAAATCGGCGGAAACGTCCTGAATGCTCGTCACGCCGTAAAACGCCGCGTAATTGCTCGCGGTTTCGGCAACCGCCAGCTTGTCGCCGATCGCGAACGGCGGAACAAACGGTTTGACGAGATTGATCGCCGAATCCTTCAAAATCCCGACGGGTTTGCCGTCGGCGTCGCGGACAATTTCGCCCCCCGCCGGGTCTTTCGTATTCTTATCGATTCGCGCCAGCTTTAACGCCAGACTATTGACGAGCACGATTTTCGCGCTTTCATGATAAATAAAAACCGGATGAGCGGGCGTCGCGCGGTCGATCAGCGCGGCGGTCGGCAAATCGTTCGGCGTCCAGTTCTCGTGATTCCAGTCGCCGCCCAAAATCCATTTTCCCTTTGGCAGAAATTGTGTGTAAAATTTGATCTTTTCGACAACTTCGGGCGGCGTTTTCGCATTGCGCAAATTGATCGAAAAAAACTGGTTGCCCATCGACATAAAATGGACGTGCGCGTCGTTAAAGCCCGGCAGCACGAGTTTGCCGCGCGCGTCGATCGTCTGTGTATTCGCGCCGATAAGCCGCTGAATTTCCCGATTTGTACCGACCGCCGAGATTTTGTTTTGCGTGACGGCAACGGCTGCGGCACGCGGTTTGGCATTGTCGATCGTCCGAATATCGGCGTTGATGATGACGAGATCGGCTTGCGCGAAAACCGCGCTCTGCAAAACCCAAAAACTCAAAAGAACGTGCCGGATTCTTTTGAGTTTTCGGGTTTTGCATTTAAAAATCATCGAAAAATTATTTCGCCTGATAGACGATTTTGCCGTCAACCGCGGTCGTCAGAACTTTTGTATGGCGAATCTCAGACGGATTTATGTTGAAAATATCGTCCGACAAAACGATGAAATCGGCGAGCTTTCCGACGGCGATCGTGCCTTTCGCGTTTTCCTGAAACTCGGCGTAAGCCGAACCGGCAGTGTAGGCGCGAACGGCTTCTTCGACCGTGATCTTTTGTTCGGGAATCCAGCCGTTCGGGTTTTTATCGTCGAGCGTCCGGCGCGTCACGGCGGCGTAGATTCCGAACATCGGATTGAGCGGCGCGACGAACCAATCCGTCCCGAACGCGAGATGCGCGCCTGCATCGAGCAACGAGCGAAAAGCATAAGTTCCTTTCAGACGTTTTTCGTCGAGCCGTTTCCAAGCCCAACGCCCGTCGTCGATCGCGTGAAACGGCTGCATCGAAGCGATCACTTTGGCGGACGCGAATCGTTTGATCAAACCGTCGTTCAGATGCTGGGCGTGTTCGATCCGAAAACGCCGGTCGCGGTCGCCGTTTTCCGCCGTCACGCGCTCGTAGATCTTCAAAATCTCGTCGTTCGCGCGGTCGCCGATCGCGTGAATCATAATTTGCAGACCGGCTTGATCGGCGCCCAAAACATTTTCAGACATTTTCGGCATTTCGTCCGCCGCCAAACCGAGTGATTTCGGCGCGTCGAGATACGGCTCGTAAAACCAGGCGGTCGTCGAACCCAAACTTCCGTCGGCAAAACCTTTCAAACCGCCGACGCGCAGCATTTCACTGCCGAAACCGCGCGTGACACCGGTTCGCTGCCAGCGCTGCCAATCGCTCAAAGTCGAAACGGCATAGACGCGGGTTTTTAGTTTTCCCTGCCGCAGTAATTCCTGATAAACACCGACATCCGATCCGGCGGACATATCCTGCACGCTCGTCACGCCGAGCGACGCGGCATAATCGGTCGCTGCCGCCAGATATTCCGTTTTTTCGGCAAACGAAAATGCGGGAATGACTTTGTAAAAATAATTCATCGCCGCGTCCTTGAAAACGCCGGTCGGATTGCCCGCCGCGTCGCGGACAATTTCGCCGCCCTCGACATCTTTGGTGTTTTTATCAACGCCCGCGAGCTTCATCGCCGCCGAATTGGCGAGCGCCATATGCCCGTCGAGGCGATTGATAAAAACCGGGTTGTCGGGCGTCGCGTCGTCGATCAGCGCGGCGGTCGGCAACTTGTTCGGCGTCCAGTTTTCGTGATCCCAGTTGCCGTTGAAAATCCAGCGACCTTTCGGCTGGCGCGCGGCAAAGTCTTTGATCCGTTCCACAAACTTTTGCGGCGTTTCCGCGTCGCGCAGATCAACCGAGGAAAGACCCGCGCCGCCGTCGAGGAAATGGACGTGCGCATCATTAAAGCCGGGCAGTACGAGTTTGCCGCGAGCATCGATCGTTTTTGTGTTCGCGCCGGCAAACTGTTTTATTTCGCCGTTTGAACCGAGCGCGACGATCTTGTTCCCGAGCACGGCGAAGGCTTCCGCCCGTGGTTTGGCGCTGTCCATCGTGCGCACATTGGCGTTGACGATTATCAAATCGGCTTTTAGTTCGATGGCTAAAATATTTGGGGAGATAAAAAGCGTCAGAAAAATCAGACAGACAAACTTTTTCATAAAATTAATAGACAGTAAATGAATATTCGATGGTTTTGATTGCCTCGACCGCCGCGTTTTCCTTTTCGGCAGGAATAAATCGAATTCTTCTGAGCGCTTTGACGGTTTCTTCGGTCAATCCGTACTTTAAATCTTTGACAACCCAAACTTTCCCGATTCTTCCATCTGCCCGAAAAGTGGCGCGCAGTCTGATCACGCCTTGTTCCTGGGATTGTCTGGCAAGATCGGTGTATTTGGCGCGCGGTTTGAATAAAATGACCAAGCCTTTGGCATCGGGCAAGATTTTTTGATCGGGTTCTGTTTTATTTGGTTCGGTTTTATTTGATTTGGCTTCTTTGCTTTGTTTTTCGAGTTCCTTTTTTTCCTCTTTTGTCATCCGTTCGACCTCGACCGGCGTTTCCGGCAAATTGACGATCGAAAGAATCTGTTTTGATTCATCGACTTTTCCGGCGGGCAGCTTGAAGGCAAAATTATTATTGATTTTGATCGAATTCAAAAATTTAAACATCGTTTCGTTGTCTTTTTGCCGCGCCCCGACGCCGATCAGGTAAATGTTTTTTTCAGACGCGAGATAATAGAAAGCCGAGTAAAAATCCTTTTCCGAAATTATCTGCAAACCGGAAAAATTCTCGAAAGCAAGACTCGTGGCGGAAGCATTGCGATGAATTGAAAGCAAAAACGGCAGGGCTTTTTTGGCATTTTTGACATCATAACTTTCAAAAAACATCGTCGCGCCATTTTGATAAGCGGTCAATGCCCGAACCTTTGTAAATTCCGCCAGATCTGACCAGTTGCGCGGATTCGATTGCGTGAAGCCTTCTTTGTCGAAGGCGAAGGAAAAGCCCGCGGGAATCGCCACGGATATTTCCTTATTCTCGCTTTCGACGCGAACCCATTCGGAGGTTTGAGCCTCAGCCGCCGCTGAAAATAATAATGTGAAAATTAAAAAGAGCGTGAATTTTATAGAATATTTCATAATTACCATCCTGTTACTAAAAGATTTTGCGCCGATCTTAAACTGATCTTTTGATATTTGGCGTATGCTTTTGCCGCGCGGTCGCGAACCTTTTCGCCTGTTTCGCCGCGCGTCCAGCCTTCGAGCGCGTCGTGCAGGATATAGGCTTCGGGAGCCATCAGATTCGATGTCCAGAGCAGCGGTTTTGCCGATGTTTTTTTGAGCGGCGCGGAAAAATAATTGCGGCTCGCGCAAGCCAGAATCACCGCGTCGCGCGCGTCATCGTCTTTTTTCGCGGGCTGATTTTCGAGCGTAAAATCCATCAGACCGTTATGCCCGACAAAGGCGACGAGATCGGCGCTCCCCAAAATCTGCAAAGTCAAATCCGCGAGCGCGACGTTTTCGCGTCTGGCACCGGCGGTCGCGGCAAAAAAATCGTCGACCGTTTCGCGCATCTTGCTGCCGCGATAGGCGTCGACGACCAGATAAACGTTCTGCGTGTTATGTTTGAAAACGATTCTTTCGAGCACATTTTCCTTCGGATTCGCGATGACCGCGAGCTTTTGCCAATTCGTCGATTTCGAGAAAAAGGTTTTCATCCCGTAAGCCGCGCCCCAGTAGAGATTCCTGACGGTGTCTTCGCCGTTGCCGAGAAATGCGGGAACCGGCACGATGCCTTGATTTTCGTTATCGCAGAGCGCGACCAGAACGTGCACGACTTTGCCGGGATTTTGAATTTTGGCGATTTCTTTTATTTCCGAAACCGCGGGTTTTGGGCTCGGCGTCGCGACAGGCGGTTGGGCTTTGGCGCAGCCTGCCAGATATATGAGCGAAAATAAACAAGCGGCGGCGAATTTGTTTGACATAATAAACCTCATCTTTCAAACTTCGATGCGACGCTAATTATAGCGGCTTTGCACAAAAACGTCACCAAGCGCGGGAATCGGGAATCGTCAATCGTCAATC
>CADEFG010000153.1 GCA_902826505.1 uncultured Acidobacteriota bacterium | reverse complement strand
GATCCATTTCATTAAAAATATTGCCGCGGTACATGATCTTTTGCGGCGGCACGATTTCCAGGTCTTTGATCTGTTCTTCGGTTTCTATGCGCCCGTGTGTTTCGACCGCGCCGACGACGATGTCAACGCCTTGTTCCTTTAACTGATGGGCATCCTGAAGCATCCGGAAAGTCTTGCCGACGCCCGCCGCCGCGCCGATATAAACGCGCAGTTTGGCGCGCTCGCGTTCTTCGACCATCTTGAGAAAAGATTCGGGCGACGGTCGATGGGCGCCGTTGCCGTTCGGGATTTCGGTAATATGCGTATCAACAAACATCTTCTTGTCGGAACCGTCTGCGGTAGCGGATGGTTTTTATTTCATAATTTACAATTTTTATAATGAATCTAAAACCGCCCGCTACCGCAGACGGTTCTGACTATCTAAAGCCAAATTCAGTTTTAAAACATTGACGCGCGGTTCGCCGAAGATGCCGAATTGTCTGCCTTCGGTAAATTGCGCGACGAGTTTTCGTAACTCCGTTTCGCTCAGACTCCGGGCTTTCGCGACGCGCGGAATCTGAAATTCCGTACCGGCGGGCGAAATATGCGGATCGAGCCCCGAGGCACTCGTCGTCACGAGATCGGCGGGAATCGGCGCATTCGGATTTTCCGCCTGCAAAGTTTCCGTGTCCGCTTTGACGCGATCGATCAATTTAGCGGAAGTCGGTCCGAGATTCGAGCCGCTTGACGCGCCCGCGTCATAACCGTTTCCTGCCGCCGAAGGACGCGAATGAAAATATTTTTCGGACGTGAACTGCTGTCCGATCAGCTCCGAACCGATCGTTTCGCCGTTCGCGTTTTTTATTAAAGAACCATTCGCCTGATGCGGAAAAATCACCTGACCAACCCCCCAGACAGCCAGCGGATAAAACACACCAAGCGAAACCGTTAAAACCAAAATCATTAATGCCGATGTTATTAAGTCTTTCATAAAATAAGTCCAAAGTCCTGAGTCCAGAGTCCAAAGCCGGCATGAGTTTTTGACTCAGGGCTCTGGACTCTGAACAATAGACTGTTATGCCAATCCCAAAGCCGTGATGATCACGTCAATAATTTTTATGCCGATAAACGGCGCGACGATTCCGCCGAGTCCGTAGATCAATAAATTTCTTTGCAAAAGCGACGAAGCCGACATTGCCCGGTATTTCACGCCTCTGAGCGCCAACGGAATCAGACCGACAATCACGAGCGCATTAAAGATCACCGCCGACAGGATCGCCGATTGCGGGGTTTTCAAGCCCATAATATTGAGCGCGTTAAGAACCGGAAACGTTGCCGCGAACATCGCCGGAATGATCGCGAAATATTTCGCGACATCGTTGGCGATCGAAAATGTCGTCAGCGCGCCGCGCGTCATCAGGAGCTGTTTGCCGATTTCGACGACTTCGATCAGTTTGGTCGGGTCAGAGTCGAGATCGACCATATTTCCGGCTTCTTTGGCGGCTTGCGTGCCGGTATTCATCGCGACGCCGACATCGGCTTGGGCAAGCGCGGGCGCGTCGTTCGTGCCGTCGCCGGTCATCGCGACGAGCTTGCCTTCCGCCTGTTCGCGTTTGATTAAAGCCATTTTATCTTCGGGCGTCGCTTCCGCCAGAAAATCGTCAACACCGGCTTCCGACGCGATCGAAGCCGCGGTCAGCGGATTATCGCCCGTGATCATCACGGTCTTGATGCCCATCTGACGAAGCTGATTGAATCGTTCGCGCATTCCGCCTTTGACAATATCCTTTAAATAGATCACGCCGAGCGGTTTGTGATTATCGGCGACGACGAGCGGCGTGCCGCCCGCTTTGGCGATGCGTTCGACGATTTCGCGCAATTCTGTTGACGATTGGTGACCGTTGCCGTTGGCGGTATATTTTTCGATCGCATCGACCGCGCCTTTACGGATTTCGCGCCCATCCAGATTAATGCCCGACATCCGCGTTTGTGCCGTAAACGGAACAAAATCCGTATTGGTTGCGAGTTCATGAATTTCGCGTCCGCGCAAGCCGTATTTTTCCTTCGCGAGCACGACGATCGAGCGACCTTCGGGCGTTTCGTCCGCCAGAGAGGAAAGCTGGGCGGCATCTGCCAGAAATTTTTCGTCCACCCCTTTGAGGGCGATAAATTCCGACGCCTGACGATTTCCCAAAGTGATCGTCCCAGTTTTATCCAAAAGCAGCGTATTGACATCGCCCGCCGCTTCGACCGCGCGACCGCTCATCGCGAGAACATTATGCTGCACAAGACGATCCATTCCGGCGATGCCGATCGCCGAAAGCAATCCGCCGATCGTCGTCGGAATCAGACAAACGAGCAGGGAAATGAGCACAAAAATCGTCTGTGCCGCATTTGAATAAATCGCGAATGGCTGAAGCGTGACAACCGCGAGAAGAAAGATGATCGTCAGTCCCGCAAGCAGAATATTGAGCGCGATCTCGTTCGGCGTTTTCTGGCGGCTGGCGCCTTCGACCAAGGCGATCATCCGGTCGATAAAGGTTTCGCCCGGATTCGACGTGATCCGCACCTTGATCCAGTCGGACAAAACGCGCGTGCCGCCGGTCACCGCCGAACGGTCGCCGCCCGATTCGCGAATGACCGGCGCAGATTCGCCCGTGATCGCCGATTCGTCAACCGAGGCGACGCCTTCGACGATCTCGCCGTCGCCCGGAATAAAATCGCCGGCTTCGACGTAAACGATGTCGCCCTTGCTAAGCTCGGTCGCCGGAGTCGTGACGATCGAACCGTCTTTTTCAATTAATTTAGCGGTTGTTTCGGTCTTTGCCCGGCGGAGCGTGTCGGCTTGCGCTTTGCCGCGTCCTTCCGCCATCGCTTCGGCGAAATTGGCGAACAGCACCGTAAACCAGAGCCATAATGTGATTTGCAGTTCAAATCCCAAACTGCCGCTCAAGCCGGTCAGGATATTCGCAAAAATTTTCAGTGTCAGAAAGACCGCACCGACTTCGACGACGAACATCACCGGATTTTTGAGCATCGTGCGCGGATTCAGCTTTTTGACCGAATCAAAGAGCGCCTGTGTAATAATTTTTCTATCCCAAATCGAAATTTCGTTTTTCATTTTTTTGTTTTGCCCGCGAAAGACGCGAAAGACCGCTAAAAAAAGTAATTAAAATTTTTTCGCGCCTTTTCACGGCTTTCGCGGGCAATATTTCCTTAAAAACTTTGCCCGTTAATCATCTGAAAATGTTCCAGAATCGGCGACAAACTGAGCGCCGGAAAGAACGTCAACGCACCGACGATCAACACAATGCTGATCAATAACACCGTAAAGAGCGGCGTATTGACCGGAAAAGTTCCCAGAGAAGGCGGAATTTGCTTTTTCCGCGCCAGATTTCCGGCGATTGCCAGAACGGGAACGATCATTAAAAATCTGCCGACGAGCATTGCCATTCCGATTGCCGTGTTATACCAGAGCGTGTTCGCGTTCAAGCCCGCGAACGCCGAGCCGTTATTGCCGGTTCCCGATGTAAATGCGTAAATAATCTCCGAAAGCCCGTGTGCGCCCTGATTATTGAGCGAGGTCAGACCGAAATCCGGCGCAAGCGCGCTAATCGCGGTCAAGCCCAAAATAATCAACGGGAAAATCAAGGCGTAAAGCATCGCCATCTGGACATCGTAAGCCTCGATTTTTTTGCCCAGGTATTCCGGCGTTCGCCCGACCATCAGACCGGCGATAAAAACCGTCAGAATGATCATGATGAGAATGCCGTACATTCCCGCGCCGACGCCGCCGAAAATGACTTCGCCGAGCATAATATTAACCATCGGCACGAGTCCGCCGAGCGGCGTGAAACTATCGTGCATCGAATTGACCGCACCGCACGAAGCATCGGTCGTGACGGTCGCAAACAGCGCCGAATTCGCCACGCCGAAGCGCACTTCCTTGCCCTCGAAATTGCCGCCGACAACTTGCTGGTTGACCGTCGCCGGATAAAGCGGATTGCCTGCGCTTTCCGCCCAGTAAGCGGTAAATGTTCCGGCTAAAAACAAAAGCGTCATCGCCGCGAAAACCGCCCAGCCGTGTCCCGGTGATTTCGTCATGCGTCCGAGCGTGTAGGTAAAACCCGCGGGAATAACGAAGATCAGAAGCATCTGGACAAAATTCGAGAAGGGCGTCGGGTTTTCAAACGGATGCGCGGCGTTCGCGTTAAAAAAGCCGCCGCCGTTCGTGCCGAGCATCTTGATCGCAATCTGCGAAGCCGCCGGACCCTGCGCGATCGTCTGCGTCTCGATCGTCTGATCTTCCTTGACATTTTCACCGCTCGCGTCCTTGATCACGTTCCCGTCGGCATCTTTTTTATCAACCTGGACGACAAACGATTCTGTCAATTTCGCCGTCTCAGACGGTTTGAAATTCTGGATCATTCCCTGCGAGACAAAGAAGATCGCCGCGAGAAAAGAAAATGGCAGCAGCACATAAAGCGTTCCGCGCACCAGATCTGCCCAAAAATTTCCCAATTTTTCGGTTTCAAACCGCGCGATACCGCGAATAAAAACGATCGCGAGCGCCATGCCGACCGCCGCCGAAACAAAATTTTGAATCGTCAAGCCCGCCATTTGCGAAAAATAGCTCATCGTCGTCTCGCCGCCGTAACCTTGCCAGTTCGTGTTCGTGACAAACGAAACCGCCGTATTAAAAGCGGAATGCTCGGACGGCGCGGCAAACGATTGCGGATTGAGCGGCAAATAGAACTGAAGCCGCTGAATCGCGTAAAGCGCGAGCGACGACATCAGACTGAAAATCAGCATCGCGACGCCGTATTGCTTCCAGTTCATTTCCGCCGCGGCATCAACCCGGCAGAGCGCGTAGATAAAGCGTTCGAGCGGCTTTAAAATAAAATCCAAAAAGGTTTTCTCGCCGCCGTAAACTTTGGTCAAATAAACGCCCATCGGTTTGGCAAGGAGCGTCACCACGGCGAGAAAAAGTAAAATTTGTAAAATTCCGTTGAATGTCATAAAAGTTCCCGTTCAGAGTTATGCCTTGAGACGTGATTGGCACGGCTCAAGGTGCGACTCTCTGAACTGTTAAAATTTTTCCGGTCGCAAAAGCGCGTAAACCAGATAGATCATCAATAAAACCGAGCAAAGCGCGGCTAAAATACTTTCCCAGCTCATTCGTTTTTTGCTCCTTTCCGCAGATTTTCGCAGCCCGCCAAATAAGCCAGCGCGAGCAGGAAAAATCCGATAATTGCACCAATAAAAAGTAAATCCAACATTTCAAAACCTCGCCAGTTAAAAGTCAAAATCGTTTTCAAAAAACCCATTGTTTCCTTAGTTCAAATTAATTCCGATTGCCGCGTAAACGAAATGATTTCCTTTGCGGGCATCGGCGTTGCCGATCGAATAACCGAGATAACCCGTCACTTTCGGATGCGGTTTAAAGGCGATTCCGGGCGTAAAATATCCGGCGGCATTTCTGCCCGTGTACCAATCGGCGTTGATATTCAGGTATTTATTGACAGGTTGCTCGAAACCGAACTGTCCGCCGCCGCGTGCTGCGGTTGAAACCACATTTTTTGTAAAATAATAGCCGCCGCCCGTGATGCGTGTGCCGCTTTTAAAGGTTTTACTGACCTGTGTGTAAAAATAGTTGCCGATGTTATACGATTTGTTTCGCACCGGAATATAGACATTGTCGCCGACGACGATCGCGACCCCGTTTTTCTCGTTGTAGTAAGGTCGCCATTTGATCGCCGGAACGATCGTCGTGGTATCGGTTCCCGGATTAAGATTTCCGGTAATGTTCACGCCGACTTCGACATTTCCGCCGGTTCCGGCAACAACCCGCGGGACAAAGCTCGAAAATTTTCCGAGCGCGTCCGAGCGGTTCGTTTTAAAGGTCGCGTCCAGCTCGAAATAAACTTTGCCTTTGTCCAGAATATCCGACGAAGGCACGTTAAAGATCGTCTGTTGCGCGGCGGCTTGTCCATAAAAACAAGCCGCCGCAAAAACTGCTGCGGTTAAAAATCTGCAAATATCAAATAACCCTTGTTTATAAAATTTGTTTGTCATTTTCGTATGAAATATTTTCGTGTCGTTTTTTTAATTCGCTGATTTTGTCGAGACAGTGTGCGCCGACGGCAAACAGCGGATAAATTGTCAAAAATAGCCAAATGCTGTGCGTTTTTTCGCCTGAAAATAATTCAAAAACGGTCAGAAAAATCGCGCTGAGCAAAATCACAAAACCGCCGAGCAAACCGACGGATGCGCCCGTATGATATTTGGTCCAAACATCGGCAGCAATATCGTGATCGGTGTGCTGATAAGCTAAATTATCTTTTGCCGCCGGAATTTTTGTTTGATTGAAAACCTGATTGGTCATCTTCTTTTCCTCTCTCACCAAGAAAAGATTACGACCGGCAGTGTAAAGTTCGGGTAAAAGATTTATAAAAAGTTCATAAATTTTTCTTTCGGGATTTTCATCACCTTTCCGCACTCTTTCGAAAACCGGACAACAATCTGAAAAGGGATTTAACCGCCGGCTTTATCCGAACCGTAAGAAAGCGCCGCATTTATTCCTCTGTCCGGGTAATGAATATTTTAAATGATTGAAATGATTATGTTTTGCGGAGACGCAAAGTGGGCGTGAGCGGAAAAAAATACGCGCCGAAAGACGCGTAAAATTACGCGGCAATACAGTTGATTTCACCAATTGCCTATTCTTTATTAAAGGCGGACGGGTTAAAACGATAGCCGACCCAGGGTTCGGTCAGAATATATTGTGGTTTTGCCGGATTCGGCTCGATTTTCTTTCGCAAGTTGCCTAAAAAAACGCGCAGATATTCGGTTTGTTCGGTGAAATTCCCGCCCCAGATCGCGCCGAGCAAAGCGCGATGCGTCAGGATTTTGCCGTGATTTTTTACCAGATAGGTGAGAAGCTCGAATTCTTTCGGCGTGAGATGAATTTCCGTGCCGCGCACGAAAATCTGATGAGTTGATAACTCGATCGAGAAATCGCCCGCTTCGAGATGCGTTACTTCTTTTTTCTCGTGCGGTGCGCGGCGCAGCGTCGCCCGGACACGCGCCAGCAATTCGTCCATTCCGAACGGCTTTGTAATATAATCGTCGGCACCTGCGTCGAGGGCTTCGACCTTTGTCTTTTCCTCGCCTTTGACCGATAAAACGACGATCGGAACTTCGGAAATCTTGCGGATCTCACGGCACAATTCGATGCCGTTCATTTCGGGCATCTGCAGATCGGTAATGACCAGATCGGGATGAAAATCGCGAAAAAGATCGAGCGCGGCTTCACCGTCCGAAGCCGTCCGAACGTCGTAGCGATGCGCCTGCAAACTGCGCTTGAGAACCCGCGTGATCTGATGTTCGTCGTCAACAACCAATATTTTTTTGTTTTCCATATCTAAAAAGGTTAAAAGGGAAAAAGGTTAAAAGGGAAAAAGGGGAAAAGTTGGCCATTTCTGACGTTCCGAAACCTTTTTCTCTTTTCCACCTTTTTCCCTTTATTATCTCTCATCATCGCCAATCGGAATGTTAAAAACAAATTTTGTCTTAAAATTATCCGTGCCGTTCTCGATCCAAATCCGCCCGCCCTGCGATTCGACGATGCCGCGGGCGATCGCCAAACCGAGACCGAGACCGCTTGCCGTCGTATGAATATCTTCATTTTCGGTGCGAAAAAATTTATCGAAAACCTTTTCGCGCATTTTTTCCGGGATGCCGCGTCCTTCGTCTTCGACCGCGATCTCGATCATCTCATTTTCCGCCCGCCGCGCCGAAATTCTGATCTTTGAACCTGCCGGTGAATATTTCGCGGCGTTGTCGAGCAAAGTATAAACGACCTCCGCGATCGAACTCGCATCGACCAGAACATTCGGCAAATCGCGTTCGATCGTAATCAAAATATGATTTGAGTTTAGTTGGTTTTTCGCCCTTTGGATCGAATTATTGATGATTTCTTCAATTTCGTTCCACGTTTTTCGGATGTGCAAAGCATTGGCTTCGATTTTGGCAATGCCAACCATTCCTTCGATAAATTCGTTCAAACGATCGGTTTCTTCATTGATGATTTCGAGAAATTCGAGCTGTCCTTCTTCGTCCAGAAGATTTTCTTTTTTATCTTCGAGAAGCGTGGTCACCGATGCTTTAATGGAAGTTAAAGGCGTTCGCAAATCGTGCGTGACGGCATCGAGCAGCGAAGATTTCAGTTTTTCGCTTTGTTTGATGGCTTCGGCTTGACTGGCTTGTTCGAAGGCTTCCTGCAATTCCTGATAAAGTCTCTCGATTTCCAGTTTTCTACGCTCGGCTTCCTCGGCGCGGCGGCGGGCATAGGTCGATAGTTCGCCCGCGACGATCGCCGTCAGCGTAAATGTAAACCACGCGACGAGATTTTGCGGTTCGGAAATCGTCCAGGTTCTGACCGGCGGCAAAAAGAAATAATTGAAGCAAAGCATTGCCATCAGCGACGCGAAAAGCGCCGGATTGCGCCCGAAAAATGTCGCGCTGAAAAGCACGATAAGCAAAAAAGCGAACGCAATGGTCGTCGAATTAATTTCTCTGTGAAACGGTTCGAGCAAAGCGGTTATCAGCAAAACCGCGAGCATCGAAGAACCGAAACGGATTATTTTTTGAGAACTGAAAAAACTCATCGCTTAACAGAACTGTATTGTAAATTTTGCCAAAGTCAATCGAAAACATATTTTCATAAAAATCCGATTGCGCGAAAATGTTTTTTCAAAAAGATTGAGAAATACGTTTACGATTTTTGAAAATTCGTTTATACTATCCTCAGTTTGCTTGGAGTTTTAATAAAATTTACTTGCTAAATTGTAGCAAACAAAAGGATTGAATCAGTTTATAAATTTGTTGAAAGAGATTTGGCGAGTTGAGCATTTTGAAGAAAATTTGCTCCTCGCGTTTTAGAAGAGCCTGCAGACAGGCTTTTCCCAGAAAGATTCCTGCGTGAAAACTCTGATTTCTTGGTTTCGGAAAACTTTAAACTTTTCCCGAAAACAATCGAAAACCAATCAAATTCTACAAACTCCGCGCCCAACTTTGAGCGTACGCTAAAAGACTGTCCGCAATCCGCAAAAAAACGGTTCTCCAAGCCCGAATTTATCACCA
>CADEFG010000152.1 GCA_902826505.1 uncultured Acidobacteriota bacterium | reverse complement strand
GGTTTGGTTTTGATCTCTAAAAGATAAATGCCCGCCGTGAGTGCCATAAAATCTATTTTCTCGGATCCTTCGTTCTTCAAAATCGAATCTCTTTGAGCAAAGGCTTCCCGGTCAGTTCCGACAAGGGTAACGGCAACATCAATGCCGCCCTGTTCGATCGTCGCGGCGGCGTATTGATTTTCAGTCAGCGCAATTTGATAAACGTGCGTTTCGTTTCGCGTAATTTCACGTTCGACCGGCTTATTTAATTCCAGTTGAATATTATTCGGCGATTGGCTGAAAGTCGCCTGAGTGATTAAGCAAAACGCAAATAACGTGAAAACGCGATAAATTGTTTTCACAAAACCATTTATCGGCAAAAGTTGAAAATTCAATTTTGAAAACATTGACGCATCTCCGTTACAAAATAAATTCGCAAGGTAATCATAAACTTCAAAAAGTAGGTGAAACCAAACGGCATAATTCTGTTCATCTTGTTAACAATTCATTATCGCACAATTCTGAATGAATAGTTACTTAAAATTTCTCCTGCGCCGGTTGCCGCGCGCCCTCTGGCTTGCGTTGAATCCAATGTGGCTTTCGCCTCAAAGGTCGTCATTATCAATTCGCCGACGGTTAGCGAAATATGAAAGAGCGCCAGTTTAGGATTCATCTTTACGGCGATGTGACCGGCATCAACCGCGCCCTGCGTGTTGTAGGTCAGCAGCCTTTTTAGTGTGCCGAAACCTCCGTGAAAGAATGTTTCGGGGGAAAAAGCATCGGTCGCCGCGTCGTAAGCGAAAAAGCCCTCGCCCGAAAACCGTACTTTCGTTAAATCCCGGCGGATAGGTTCGGGAATTGCCATTCATTGATTTTACTGTTGACGACTTTTCAGACACTCCTGGCATTTCTTAAGCCGAGATTGAATTTGTCCCCGATCTTTATCATTCTGCGGCAGCATTTCGCCCATAAAGAAGTTAAAAATCATTCAAAATCTCAAGCGGATTTCTTCATTGGGATATTTCAAACTTCTTCTTTACCGGCAACCAAAAAAGATACTGAAATGTTTTCACTCGAATTGTCTTATCAGTTTGAAAAGAACTCGTGTTTCCGACTTAGCGGACTTTGGAGGCGGAAGCGGAAACGTGAATTGATAGCAATTAAATTCGCTTGAGGAGAGAATAAAAATGAACGGAAGATTAATTATAACGGCTTTATTTTTTACTTGGTTCGGTCTTTGTTTGGCTGCTTCGGCAGATGCCCAAACCAAAACGATCACGGCGGAAGATTATTTCCGTCGGGCAACCGAATTGAGAAAGAAAGATGATTTGGAAGGCGCAATCGCCAGTTATACCAAAGCGATAGAGCTTAATCCGAATTTCACCAAGGCTTATGCGGACCGCTGCAGCGTCTATCTGGAGGAGCAAAAAACCGAGGCTGCTCTCGCCGATTGCGACAAAGCCATCCAACTCAACCCAAAAATGTGGAATGCCTACTACACTCGGGGAATGGTTTATTTCACCAGTCAGCCATTCAGCCCCGACGCCATTCAGGATTTTTCGACCGTTATCTCGCTCAAAGCCGACCATTCGGCGGCTTATTATAACCGGGCGGTATTGTACGCTAACTGCCAGGAATATGAGAAAGCCGTCCTGGATTTGACAAAAATAATCGAGTTGGGTTTTCCCAATCTGTCGCCGTATGGAAAAGGGAACGTTTTTTTTGCGCGCGGGAGGGGTTATTTTTATTTAAACAAAGAAGACCTCGCCCTCCGGGATTTTGCCCAAGCCCTCAAATTACAGCCTGGTCTTTATGATGTATATGACTTTCGCGCGGACGTTTACATAAAGCAAAAACAATACGACCTTGCCATTCAGGAATACTCGATCGCCATCAAAGTCTTGACCGCCAATGGGTTTCCTGAAGTGGTGGTTTCGAATTACTATCGCAAAAGCGCGCGGGTTTATGTCAGCCAATCACGACTGGATTTGGCGTTGGCTGACTATACCAAGGCAATCCAACTCTCGCCGGATAACTTCCTTAATTACAAGGAACGGGCTGCCGTTTACCGCACGCTCGGCAAAGCGGATCTCGCCGCAAAAGACGAAGAAACCATGCGAAAGATGGGTTTGTAGTCGGGTTTTAGCTATTTGGAAAAAACGCCCGGTGACCAATAGTTTGCAGGCGAAAAAAGAATTTTAGGATAGTTTGTAATTTAAAAATCGATAATGAAAACAACGCAAGACGATAGATTGATGGCGATTTACACTCCTTTAGGGAAAGATTATCTATTGATTAACCGGTTGACGGTGTCTGAAGCACTTTCCGAGCTTTTTAAGATCGAAGCCGAACTGCTTCATGAAGAAACGAAAACCAGTTATAATCCGACGATCGTCAATCCCCAGTCGCTGCTGGGCAAAGGCGTTACGATAACCGTGGCGGCGCCTGACGGCTCGCGCCGCGAATTTGCCGGTATCGTCAATAAATTTTCGCAGGGCAATCGCGACGTCCGTTTTTCTTATTACCATATTACCATCGTGCCGCACGTGTGGCTTTTGACGCAGAATATTCAAAGCCGCATTTTTCAGAATCAAACCGTCCCGCAAATTCTGGCGGAGATTTTTAAGGGTTTTGAGGTCAAATTTGAACTGCCGGGAGTTTTTGAGCGGCGCAATTACTGTGTCCAATACCGCGAATCGGATTTCGATTTCGCCGCTCGCCTGATGGAAGAAGAAGGCATTTTCTATTTTTTCGAGCACGCGAACGGCAATGACCGGATGATTATCGCCAACACGCCGCAGTCGCACCGCGATTGCCCGACCAAAGCGGTAATTCCTTTTTTTATTGATGTTGGCGATGACGATGATTTCGTCGGCGCAGTCAGAACATTTTTAAATGGTTACAATCTGCAAACCGGAAAAGTCACTTTCCGCGATTACAATTTTCAGCTTCCGGCTAATAGCTTGGAAAAACAAGCGCAAAGCCGATTCACCTTCGGCGATAATAAAAATCTAGAGTTTTACGATTTTCCCGGCGGTTATGCGCGCAAATACGACGGTATCGAAAAAGGCGGCGGCGAACAATCCGGCGAACTGAACAAAGTCTTTGGTGATCGCGAACAAACCACTGGAAATTTGATGGAGGCTTTGGACGCGCATTGCACAAACGCTTCGGGAAGTTCGGATTGCTGCTCGCTGACCGCCGGTTATCGCTTTACGCTCGCCAAACATCCGAACAGCAGCCTCAATATGCAATATACGGTTGTTTCGGTAGTTCACGAAGCCGAACAAAATCCTTCCTACGTTTCAACCGAAGGGGCGACCGATCCGTACACAAATAGCTTTACCTGTATCGGATACGGAGCCGGCAACCCTAATTTTCGACCGTTAAGAAAAACGCCGAAGCCGATCGTTCAGGGCAGCCAAACGGCGTTTGTCGTCGGTCCGGCTGGCGAAGAAATTTTTACCGACAAATACGGGCGCGTCAAAGTGCAATTTCATTGGGATCGGGACGGACAGGTTAATGAATCGAGTTCGTGCTGGGTGCGGGTCGCGCAAACCTGGGCGGGCAATAAATGGGGGACGATGTTCATTCCGCGGATCGGGATGGAAGTGATCGTCCATTTTCTCGAAGGCGACCCGGATCAGCCGATCATCACGGGCTGTGTTTACAATCCGCAGACGATGCCGCCCTACACCTTGCCGGACGAGAAAACGAAATCGACGCTCAAATCGAATTCATCGAAAGGCGGCGGCGGATTCAATGAATTTCGGTTCGAGGATAAAAAAGGCTCGGAGCAGATTTTTATTCACGGGCAGAAAGACCTCGACGTTCGCATCAGAAATAACCGGCGCGAACTTATCGGCAATGACCGGCATTTGATCGTTAAGCGCGACAAACGCGAAAAAATCGAGCGCGACGAACACGCGATTATCGAACGCGACCGGATCGAAAAAATCGAGCGCGATTATCACCGCAAAATCGAAGGCAAAGCCGCATTTAAAACCGAAGGTTCTTTGTCGAACGAAGTTTCGGGCAATGTCGCTGAAAAAGTCGGCGGTAACTATGCGTTGGAAGTGACGGGAAGCTACAGCGTCAAAGCTGGTACGATCGTCCTCGAAGCGCAAAGCGGTTTAACGATAAAGGTCGGCGGCAATTTTGTCACGATTAACGCGGCGGGCGTGCAGCTCAACGGCACGATGGTGCTGATCAACAGCGGCGGCGCGGCGCTGCCCTTTGTTCCGGGAACGATTCTTCCGCCGCTCGATCCGGACGAAGCCGAAATCGCCGACAACGCCGACCCGGGCAGCGATGCGCCGACCTATAAAAATCAGCGCCGCAAAATTCCGCCCGCCCGCGTGCCGTCCTACACACAGCCGACCCACAAGCCGAAAGAGGCAAAAAACAAGAAGAAAAAATCCTGGATCGAGATTGAACTCCTGGACGATGAAGGCAACGCGGTGGCGGGCGAGTTGTATCGCGTGACTTTGCCGGACGGCACGACAATCGCCGAAGGAACAACGGACGAAAATGGCTGTGCCAGAGTGGAAAATATTGATCCGGGAAACTGCCGCGTAACATTTCCGCGCCTCGATAAAAATTCATGGAACAAAAAATAAACATGAGAAAGCGGTTTCCCAACGGCAACGAAGAAACCGGCGTGCTTTTTGAATAGCAGCCGCGTTTGAGAGCCTATTTGAAGGTTGTAAAAAAGATTTGACGTAATCTTGCCGCCAACGGACTGGCTCTCAAAATGTTTGGTGTTTGTAAAATTATCGCTTTTATCTTTGAATTCGCGCGGCTGAAAAAATTCGTGAAATGTTTTTTTGTAATTGTCTTATCTAATGTGAAGGACGAAGAAAATCCGCTGCAGAGGCGGGCAGATTCGTCAATGAAAGTTTAATGGTGAGGTAAGTGTTTATGGGGAAATATCACAGAGTTAGACAAGGCGAATGTTTTTCGAGTCTGGCTTGCAAATACGGATTTGAAAGCTACCGGACGATTTTTGACCATTCCGAAAATGAAGAACTCAAAAAGAACCGTCAAAATCCGAATATTCTGTATCCCGACGATGTCGTTTATATTCCCTTTAACGAGCTTAAAGAGGTTGACGCCGGGACGGAACAAAGACATAGGTTTCAGTTGATAAGCGATAAGACGCTTTTCCGGCTGGTCGTTAAAGACAGCGAAGAAAAGCCGTTCGCCAATGTTCGTTACGAGCTGAAGATAGATCGGGAAGCTTATCAGGGCACGACCGACAATGACGGCAAACTGGAACAAAAAATTCCGGCAAATGCGCGGCGCGGCGGTTTGCTTCTTTATGCGGAGGACGAAGAAGGCGAAAAGGTGATCGGGATGTTTTCGCTTAAACTCGGACATCTTGACCCGGTCGAAAAAATAACCGGCGTTCAGTCGCGGCTGAATAATCTGGGTTTCGGCTGCGGCAAAGTGGACGGCGTTCTCGGTCAGAAAACAGCCGAAGCGCTTCGGCTGTTTCAGGAAAAAAACGGTCTGCCCGTGACCGGCGAGGCAGATTCGGCAACGCGTGAAAAACTGCGCCGGCTGCATGATTGGCAATAGGAGAAATTATGGGCGATTTTTCAAAATCAGGCAGCGGGACAACTCACGGCAATACAGCGGTTATCCAAAAGTTAAAAATATGTTTTCAGGTATTTCCGGGCAAACTGGGGACGGACGCTCAAAGAGGAATCCCCGATGTTCCGTATGAAGTTGAAATGATTGACAGCAGCGGGATCGGTCTTAAATCCACAGGCAAAACCGCTCAAGACGGCAGTATTGAGTTAAATATTCCCGAAGGCGAAAAAGCAATATTAACGATTTTTGATACCGACTATCTAATTACCGCCAAAAAAGGCTTGGTGCCGATTACCAGTACGATAGGAATAAAGCAGCGTTTGAGTTTGCTTGGTTACTATAACGTTCCCTGGCTGGGAAGTACCCCGAACTGGAATGCCGACGACAAAGCGACCGCCCTTGCGGTCTTAAATTATCAGGCGGACAGCGGAATTAATGCTGACGGTAATTTTAACGACAATATCTTTGACGGCTCGAAGCTGCAGTATCAAAATACTAATCTTCCTGCCGATGAAAAAAAGAAAAACAAATATACGGCAATCGAATTACAAAAGGACGCGGGAGTATAAAAAATGTCTTTTTCATACGAGATTCTAAAAAATAATACGCAGCGAGTTTCGCTGGTCAAGTTTCAACGCGCGACGGCGATTCCGCCGCAACTTAACTACCCGGAAATTGACGACCGAGGCTATTTTCGTGAAGAAGTAGTAAGTCCGGGCGCGGGGCAGCCCGATTTTAAATTAAGCGTCGACCGGGGACCGATTGTCGGAGTGACGGAAAGCGATACAGTTTTCGTTGAAATAGAACGGGTGAGAATCGCTAACAAAGCCCCTTTATTTATTACCAGCAGCGACCCGAATGTAATGCAAGTTTCGGGTACCGCGATCAAAAAAGTTTCAACCACTAAAAATTCACCTCCGACAGAAAAACTATTCCCATGGCAGACGCAGACATTGCATATTTCCGGAGTTAAAGGCAAGGGCGGCGTGTTGCCGAATGTCGCCAAAGTTGAGGTTCGTTACGGAAGCAATAAGGGACCGATCATCGGCGAACTGACGGTTTATGTATTTACTCCTTTCTACATCAATATCGTTCCCCATATGGTTACTCTCAGCGGTTCGAAAGGCTACGGTGTTTCTCATATCTTTGATCCCGAACCGGTTTTTAAGTTTATACAGGGGATTTATCAGCCGTGCGGCATCCATTTTTTGGTGGGCGCGCACGAACCCGAATTCATTCCATCCAATATGAACGTCGCCGGTAAATGGAAGTATAACCCCGGTAGCGATATGGAAGAGATGATCAAACAAGCCAAGCATCACCATTCTGACGCAATAAATATTTATTTTGTTGACGAAATTGATTCAGGGGGTAATGGAGTAATCGCATACGCCCGGAGACCGTTGAAAAGGCAATACAAACGGTGCGTTATCGCGCAAACCGTTGTCTCATCTCTGGACAAACTAGCCTCCACGATTGCCCATGAACTCGGACATTTTTTCGATTTGGATCATACGGATAATACGGAGGCAGCCAATGAAAGGGCGGATATTTGGTCGGAAGATCGAATGTTAATGCATCCGACCGTCACTAGTTCCATTTTTTATCCAAGCCTGATCGCGATGAAAGACCTTATTGACAAATATAACCCGACCGTCAATCACATCACCGATCCGGAATGGCTGACCGTGCGAACGACAATAAACAGCAAGGACGGACCGTATAAATAATCGGTAAAAGGAGCAAGAATAAATGGATGTGTTAATACAAAAAATTTTGGAGAAAGAGCCCGCCGCGATTATGATGGCGAAAGAGTCGGGCAGTTTTGCAAGTTCCGGAATAATTCCGCTGACGAAACACGAAGATGCGGGCGTACGGCAAATTGCGATCCGCGCGCTCAACCAAAGCGGCGGTGCCGGCGTCGGGCAAATTCTTGCGAACGCGCTTTCGGACGAATCGCCATCGGTGCGCGCGGCGGCGCTCAATGCCGTCGACAATCATCTCGACGCCGAAACATACCGGCAGCTTCTGCAAAATTACGAAAAAATCCCTGATTCGCAACACCGTCAGGAAATTGCCCTGACGTTTGGAAAAACCGACGGGACAAATTTGCGTGATTTGAAACGAATCTATGAAAACGAACAAAATCCCGAAGCTTTAGAAGGCTGGGTGACGGCATTGGCAAAACTTGGCGAGCCGCAATCAAAAGCCGAATTTTTGAACCGTCTGAGAAATGCCAAAGACCGACAGCTTAAACGCTTTTTGCAATATGTTGACTACATTGGAGAAATTTGGGCATTGCACGGATTGGCGCCAGTCTTAAACGATAAAACGCGGCTGGTGGGAATCGGCATTTGCCCCGTTCCTGAAGATCATCCCGAATACCTGCGCGCCTGCGACATTGCCGTAAATCTGATTGCCAAAATTGCTCGAGCGAAATTTTCGTTTCCCGTGACCGATACAAAAAATTATACCGACGAACAACTTTCCGAAGCCCGCCGGTTTTTGGATTCTTTGCCTTGACGTTTTTTTTATCTAAGCTCGACTTTATCCAATTTCACCTTCTGTTCTCATATAGCAAAAGGGATAAAGTCGAGCTTAGTTTTATTGCCTTAGCGGTGTTCTAAACCTGTTTTGCTGACTTTAACGATCGACGTAACGGGACGCGAAACTCCAGCCACGCAAGTTCAGGGTAAAGGTCAAGCGCAATAACAAAGCTGCCGTTTCGCGCTCGTTTCTAACAATTTTTTCGCGGTTTCTTAAAGTAAAGGCTTTTCAGATGTAAATCTCACGGTTCCTGAGTATTTCATACGCCAATTCGACAGTCGTTTGCATCAGGTCAACTTTTTGTAAAAGCGTCGTGCGGTCTGTTTGTTCTTCGACTGTTTCGGCGTTAAGCTCATTTGTTTTAGAACGGGCAAGTTCGAGACGTGCCAAACACCACTCTCTAAAATGTTCGGCATCTCGCAACTTGAACCTGGTACCATTCATAGACTTGCAATCAAGAAACACCTTATCATGATAACCGCAGCGAATATTGCCCAACATGCTGAGGACATCGCTTACCAAGTATATCCAAATATAGTTCAATTCTTGTTTGTAATCGCCTTTAGTGTAAAACCGATGTAGTTTATTACATAAATCGAATGCGCGTCCGAAGGGCGTTTCGCCGATTGTGCTTCGGATATTGAAATGGTAGCACGGCTTACAAACGCCGCCGGTTCGATTTGCGGTTTCCCTAAGTATCGAAGCAGTACAATTTTTACAAATTACTCTTTCTTCCATGATTTTAATATTTGAAGTTCAGGATTAGGCAGAACGATGGGCATTACACAAAAATTAAAAATCAGAACAAAAATCTCTGCGCCGTTCTCTCTCTCTCTGTCAAAACTCGGCGCACTGTGTGGTTAAAAAATAGTGTAAACACAGAGAGTTCACAAAGCTTCGACAGAGTTCCCCGAAGAACTCAAAGCCGGTGAAATTTAGCCGTGAAGGCTTATTTTTCTTTATTTTTGTGTAATGCCAGAACGATCTTGTTTTCTCCTGCTTTTCGACGGTAATTAAAAGATATGAACCTAATCCTTATGCGGAATA
>CADEFG010000151.1 GCA_902826505.1 uncultured Acidobacteriota bacterium | reverse complement strand
AATGTCCCGAAATCGGGATGAAGCCCGGTCGTGGTGCCGATGCTCGCAATCAGATTTGCCGAATTCGTATGAACCGGAAAGCGCGAAACATCCATATTCCAGGCGTTGTTCGACGGAAAAGGACGTGCGCCGTTAAGACTCGCGCCGATTCCGAGATCGGGCAATATCGGTTCGGCGTTCGGGGCTGGAATATTTTTACTTTGCAGCGCGGCGCGGCGCGAAAAGAGCGAACCGCTTGAAACTAACGCGATCACACTAAAAACCGTCAAAAGGCTCACAGCCGCCCGGCGAATTAAAAATTTAGACAACATTTTAAAATCCTCACTACTATTGATTTATTTCAGAATTGAAGGGGAAGTTTGAAATGCAAAGGTGAAATAATAACTAATCTTTAATTTAGCGTATCGGATTGGCGCAAGTCAACAAGTTTTTAACATTGTTTATACGTGTAAGTTGTTGGATTATTTCAATCTCGAATTCGCAGATTGAAAGGCAAATGTTAATATATCAAAAAGATTTGAACAGGGAATTTGAGAGCGAAAATTATGGAAACAGAAGAACTTTTCGGGTTGCCGAACGGGACAGAGGTCGAAGAAGCCCTGGCGCAGATTCACCTCTTTATCGAAACGCTCGGCGTCAATGTCGTGGACGATTTTGCGCCGCCGAATCACGCTCGTTTTATCGGGATTTTTGACGATAATACGATCACGCTTTATCCGCATTCCGCGCCGTCATTTGCGCGCTGGTTCACGATCGCGCATCTTTACGGGCATATGATTCAGCTTTTAAATGAAACGCCGCGCGTCGAACGCGCCAATTCGCTCGTTCTGCGGCTCGGCGAAACACTCGCGCCCGACGATGTCCAACTCATTTACGACCATGAACGCGAAGCGGCGGAAATCGGCAGAAACCTCGTCGCGGCGGCGAACCCGACGCTTTCGCTCGCAATGGACAAAGCCTACAACCGCTTTTTTCACGCCGACTTTCACTATTTGATCAACGTCATCGAAACCGCCGAAAGCGGCACCGAACTTTTCGCGCTCTACTGGAAACGCGAACCGGTTCCGCGCGAAGTCATCAAACCCGATTCGCGCCCGCTCGTCGATATGCGGAAGATGCCGATGTCCGATGACTGCATCGTCGTCGTTTAAATGATCGGTTGCCGAGGCGAATAAATTTATCTCGGGCAGGCGGATTGGATGCCAGTTTGAACAATTCTTTGTTTTCATGGCGGATCTTTTTGTCTTTCTGTGCAATGTCTTCGGGATGTGCCGATAATTCAGAATTTGGGTTTGACACTTTCCCGGCAACTGACTAAAATCTCGTTAGTTTCTTGCCCAAAGCAGTATAAAAAGGAATCTTTTATTGATGAGCGAAGCGGTGATCCAAACAGAAAAATCAGTTGGTGTCGAAGTGACAACTTCCGCTTTTAAATCGGTTTGTCTCGACGGCAGCGGAAAGCTGATCGACACTCACAAAGCAAAGATGATCCGCGGTGACGATACGGCGCCGCAGCTCGTCGCGTTTATCAAGGAATTGCTCGTAAAATACGGAGATTTTGACCGCATCGGAATTACGATTCCCGGTCTCATCAACCGCGATACGCGCCGCGTCGCTTTTTCGGCTTCGTTTCCCGAACATCAGGAAATCGATCTTTTGACCGAACTCGAAAAGGTCACCAAATTAAAAATTCTCATTGAAAACGACGCGAATGCCGCCGCTTACGGCGAATATATGCTCGGCGCCGGACGCGGCAGCCGGAGTATGTTTTACGTCACCCTAGGCGCGGGCGTCGGCGGCGCGTTCATTTTCGACGGCAAGATCTGGCACGGCATCAACGGTTTTGCGGGCGAATTCGGTTATCTGGCGATCGACGAGGACGGCACCCGGCTCGAAGAAGTCGCGTCGGCGACGAATATCATCCGCCGGACGCGGAGCCGTTTTCATCAGGACAGCACTTCTTCGCTCGGAAAACTGCCGGAAGCGGAAATTACGGTTGCCGATGTCGTGCGCGAGGCGCGTGAAGGCGACGATTTCGCGCAATTGATGCTCGAACGAACCGGCAGTTATGTCGGGACGGCGATTGCCGGCGTTATCAATCTTCTCAATATCGAAAAAATCGTCGTCGGCGGCGAGGTGATGTATGCCGAACACACGGTTTTGGACGCGATCATCGAAAGAGCGCGAAAATTATCGTTCAAGCCCTCGTTTGAAGCGACGCAGATCGTCGTCGGCGAACTCGGCGCAAATGCGACAGCCGTCGGCATCGCCCTTTTGTCTAACACATTACAGTAATTGAGAAAACAGGAAAATTAATTATCCTTATCAGCTAAACTTATTTAGTGAAAACTTGCACAATGTCGCTGAAAAAACTTATTTTAAGTAATTTGAATATTTTGAATAAGATATTTGCGGAATTTTCGAGATTTTGCAAAAATCAAGATAAGCAGTTGGTTAGCGGTTCTTAAATAGAAGTAAAAAATAATTTCGGTGGGCGATTCTCAGATTTGCAGGTTTGGGGTTTCGCCGAACTACAACTTTCAGAGTTTCGGACAAAACAAGATGGCACAGATATTTCATCGCGGAGCAAATAATATTGCTAAGGCAAGCATTGTCGTGGCAGTAGTTTTGGCGGGTGTCGTAGGTTATGCCTACACGCAGATCGCGCGTTCTTCCTATTTGACAAATCGTTATTTGGAACGCCAGCAACCCGTGCAGTTCAGTCATAAACACCACGTCGGCGACGACGGCATCGATTGCCGCTATTGTCATACGTCGGTCGAAACTTCCGCTTCCGCCGGAATGCCGCCGACGCAAACATGTATGAATTGCCACAGCCAGATCTGGGCGGACAGTCCTTATCTGGAACCCGTCCGCGCGAGCTTCCGCGATAACAAGCCGATCGAGTGGGAACGTGTCCACGATCTGCCCGAATACGCTTATTTCAACCACAGCATTCACATTGCCAAAGGCGTCGGCTGTGCATCGTGTCACGGCGATATTGCCAATATGCCGTCGGTTTATCAGGAAAATACGCTCCAGATGGAATGGTGTCTTTCGTGTCACCGCGATCCGGCACCGAATATTCGTCCGAAAGCCGAGATTTTTAACACTTCCTGGAATAAGGACGATATCACGACCGAACAACAGACGGAAGTTGACGAACAGGTTAAAAAACTGCGCAGCCGGGAAATGCTGACGAGTTGTTCGACCTGTCACCGCTAAGCTGATTTTGGATTTTAGATTTTGGATATTGGATTGCAAATTTTCTGAAAAGCATTGTTTTCAGATATTTTGAAAAGTAACTAACAGAGGAAAAAGATGTCAAGCAAAGACAGCAAAACAAATTTTGCATTATTGCGAGATAAAATTCTCGAAAAGAACGGCAAGGATTACTGGCGAAGCGTCGAGGAATTTGTCGATGCGCCGGAGTTTGCGGAATACGTAAAATACGAACATCCCGAACAAGCCGACACCTGGAACAATTCTTTAAGCCGCCGTAATTTTATCAAGGTGATGGGCGCGTCGCTCGCGCTCGCGGGACTTTCGGGCTGTGTGATTCAGCCGTCCGAAAAGATCGTCCCGTATGTCACGCAGCCGGAAAACATCATTCCGGGCAAACCTCTGTTTTTCGCAACGGCGATGACGCTCGGCGGAATCGCGACCGGACTTCTTGCCAAATCGAACGAAGGTCGCCCGACCAAGATCGAGGGCAATCCCGAACATCCGGGAAGTTTGGGCGCGACGGACATTCTGGCGCAGGCGAGCTTGCTGAATCTTTACGATCCCGACCGTTCAAAAGAAATTCTCTACCGCGCCGAGCCGAAAACGTGGCAGGCTTTTATGACCGCTCTGCGGGCAAAGATCGAGGAAAATCGGGTGGACGGCGGTGCCGGTGTCAGATTCTTAGCGGAAACCGTGACCTCGCCGACGCTGATCGCGCAATTCGAGCAGCTCAAACGCGAGCTGCCGAACTCGAAGCTTTATCAATACGAGCCGATCAATAAAGACAACGCGACCGCCGGCGCAAAAATGGCTTTCGGCTCGCCGGTCAACACGGTTTATAAATTCGACCAGGCAGACCGCGTTCTGACGCTCGACGCCGATATTTTTTCGAGTTTTAACGTCCGCTACATCAAAGATTTTTCCAAAAAACGCAAGTTCAGTGAAGAAAGCGAATCGATTAACCGGCTTTACGCGGTCGAAACGACCTTGACGCTCGCCGGTTCGAAAGCCGATCATCGTTTGGCGGTCAAACCGAGCCAGTTACCGGAAGTCGCCAAGGCGATCGCGGCGGCGCTCGGCGTCTCGGGCGCAAGCTCGACCTACAAAGAAAATGCCCAGTGGATCACGGCACTCGCCAAGGATCTGCTGGCGCACAAAGGCAAATCGATCGTCATTGCGGGCGATCATCAACCACCGCTGGTGCACGCGCTCGCCCATGCGATGAACGGTGTGCTCGGCAATGTCGGCACGACGGTTGTTTACACCGACCCGCTGACGCCGAATGCCGAAACGACCCAGCTCGAGCAGCTTCGCGCGCTGGTTCAGGAAATTGACAGCGGCGCGGTTAAAATGCTCGTCATCCTCGGCGGCAATCCCGCCTACAACACGCCGGCGGACTTAAAATTGGACTTAAAGCGTTTCAAGCTCAACGATGATGATACGGACGGCAAAAAAGTTCCGCTGCGAATTCATCTCGGACCGTATGTTGACGAAACGGCGGACATTTGCCACTGGCATATTTCGGAGAAACATTATCTCGAAATGTGGAGCGATACGCGTGCCTACGACGGAACGGTTTCGGTCGTCCAGCCGCTGATCAATCCGCTTTACGACAGCAAGAGCGCCCACGAAGTCCTCCAGCTTTTCTTTAAGGAAAATTACGACAAAAAAGATTACGACATCGTTCGCGAATACTGGCAGAAACAGTCTTTGAATATGACGGTCAAACCAATTGCGGCGACCACCGACAATAAAGAAAGCGAAGCCAAAACCGAACCGCAGACGGAAGCCAAGGTCGAAACTTCGCCGACTCCGGCGGCAAAAACAACGCCCGTGCCGAAAGCGACCGCAACTCCTGCCGCGACTGCGCCGACTCCGGCGACGACTCCGGCGGCGACCGTGCCGACCGCGACCGCGAAAAACTTCGAAGACAACTGGAAAAAGATCGTCCACGACGGACATATTCCGAATTCGGAAGCGAAACCGAAAAGCGTGGCGGTCAATGCGGCGTTTTTGAGCCAACCGCCAACCGCACCGGCGGCGAGCGGTCCGCTCGAAATCTCGATCCTGCCCGATCCGTGTGTTTACGACGGACGTTTTACAAATAACGGCTGGCTCCAGGAACTTCCGAATCCTTTGAACAAGGTCACCTGGGAAAACGTCGTGCTGATCAGCCCGAAAACGGCGCAACGGCTCGGTTTGAACTTAAATAACGATGCCGAAGAATTTACGGGCGGTTCGCAAGGCACGAGCTTTATCAACACGCGCGGCGGAAACCAGTTTTCCGATCTCGTCAAAGTTAAATATCAGGGCGGCGAGATCACCAAGGCAGCGCCGGTTTGGATCACGCCCGGACAGCCCGATGATGTCGTGACGATCTTTACGGGTTACGGACGCACCAGAGCCGGACGCGTCGGCGACGGTTTGGGTTATAACGTCTATGAAGTTCAAAAGTCCGACGCGATGTATTTCGGGACGGGCGATCTGAGCAAAACGGGTGAAACGACGAACGTCGCTTCGACGCAGATCCACTTCAATATGGAAGGGCGCGACATTTTGCGCGTGCGGAATATTGACGAATTGGAAAAATACAAGAACGACGATCATCAGCACGACGAATACGACAAGACGATGTATCGCCCCGAAGATTTTCAGCCGATCTACAACGCCAATAATAAATGGGGCATGGCGATCGACCTCAACAACTGCGTCGGTTGTAATGCCTGCGTCGTCGCGTGTCAGTCGGAAAACAACATTCCGGTCGTCGGCAAGGAACAGATCGAACGAAGCCGCGAAATGCACTGGCTGCGGATCGACGCGTATTTTTCGGGTTCGGTCGAAAATCCGAACGGACCGAATTTTCAGCCGGTTTTATGTCAGCAGTGCGAACAGGCGCCGTGCGAAGTCGTCTGTCCGGTTCACGCGACGGTGCACAGCGCGGAAGGCTTGAACGATATGGTTTACAACCGCTGTATCGGCACGCGCTACTGCTCGAACAACTGCCCGTACAAAGTCCGGCGGTTTAACTTCCTGCTTTATCAAGACTGGGAAACGCCGCAATACAAGCTGATGCGCAACCCGGAAGTTTCGATTCGCTCGCGCGGCGTCATGGAAAAATGCACCTACTGCACGCAGCGGATCTCGTCGGCGCGGATCGAAGCCGAAAAGGACGGGCGCAAGATCAGAGACGGCGAAGTTTTAACGGCGTGTCAATCGGCGTGTCCGACCGAAGCGATCGTTTTCGGCGATTTGCACGACAAAGAGAGCAAGGTTTCAAAACTCAAGGCAGATCACCGGAATTACAATTTGCTCAATGAATTGAACACCCAGCCGCGGACGACTTATCTGGCGGGTTTGAAAAATCAGAACGGCGAAATGCCCGACGTTAAAGAATACAAGCCGATTGATCCGAAAGAAAAAGTGAAAGGCTAGAAATTAGTTGCGGGTTTCGTTTTGAAACCGGCGACTCAAAAGAGAGCTATGGAAGACATCAAGGAAATTCAGAGAAAAATTTACCCGCCGATGGTCGAGGGCGATCATACTTTTGCGACCGTCACTGACAAGATCAGCGACGTCACGCTCAAGAAGAAAACGCCGTTTCATTGGTTTATCGGATTCGGGATCGCGTTTATCATCGCGCAGGTTTTGATGTTCACGATTCTGCATCTGGTGACGACGGGGATCGGAATCTGGGGAAACAATCAGCCGGTCGGTTGGGCGTTCGATATTATCAACTTCGTCTGGTGGATCGGGATCGGGCACGCCGGAACGCTGATTTCCGCGATTTTATTGTTGCTGAATCAGAAGTGGCGCACCTCGATCAACCGCTTTGCCGAAGCGATGACGCTTTTTGCCGTCGCCTGCGCGGGCATGTTTCCGCTTCTCCATACGGGTCGCCCGTGGCTTGCCTACTGGATGCTGCCGTATCCGAACACGATGGGCATGTGGCAGAATTTCCGCAGTCCGCTGATGTGGGACGTCTTCGCGGTTTCGACCTATGCGACCGTTTCGGCGCTTTTCTGGTATGTCGGTTTGATTCCCGATCTGGCGACTTTGCGCGACCGCGCGAAAAATCCCTATTTTCGATTCGTTTACGCTGCGCTTTCGTGGGGCTGGCGCGGATCGGCGCGGCACTGGCATCGCTACGAGATCGCTTACTTGCTGCTCGCCGGGATTTCGACGCCGCTCGTGCTTTCGGTGCATTCGATCGTTTCGTTCGACTTCTCGGTCGCGCAGCTGCCGGGCTGGCACGCGACGATCTTTCCGCCGTATTTTGTCGCGGGTGCGATCTTTGCCGGATTCGCGATGGTGCTGATTCTTTGTATTCCGCTTCGTCACTGGTACCGGATGAAGGATTTCATCACCCACACGCACCTTGTTTACATGGGCAAGGTGATGCTCGCGACCGGTTTGATCGTCGTTTACGGCTATATGATGGAAGCCTTTTTCGGCTGGTACTCGGGCGCGCAATACGAAGTCTTTATGATCAAAAACCGGATCTGGGAAGGTCCTTACTGGTGGTCATACTGGCTTTTGATTTTGTGTAACGGAATGTCGATCCAACTGCTCTGGTTCAAGCGTTTCCGCGAGAGCGAATTTTGGCTCTTTATGATTTCGATCGTCGTCAGTATCGGGATGTGGCTCGAGCGTTTCGTGATTATCGTGACGAGTCTGCACCGCGACTTTTTACCGTCGTCGTGGGCGATGTACAGCCCGACCAAATTCGATCTCTCGATGTTTCTCGGGACGCTCGGATTTTTCTTTACGCTGATTTATCTGTTTGTCCGCTTTTTGCCGATCATTTCGATTTTTGAAGTCCGCACGCTCCTGCCCGACGCGAATGTTCACGGGCATCATCAGGATTTTGAAGAAATGGTCAACGAGGTCGAGATCGAACATATTGATAAAGGGAAAAAGATTTCTTAAAAGGGTTGTTTGCAGCCGTGCGGAGATTGTCCGCAGTCGGCTTTTAGACATCTCACCCATGTCAGGCTGATTGCCAGCAATCATCGGTTGCAAACAACGAAAACTGGATAGTTATGGATAAGAAAATTTACGGTTTGATGGCGGAATTCGATACGCCGACCGAATTGGTTGACGCGGCGCGGCAGGTGCGCGATGCGGGCTACAAGAAAACCGATGCGTTTTCGCCGTTTCCGCTTCACGAGATCGATGAAGCGCTCGGCATCCGGCGCAGTATTTTGCCGTTTCTGGTTTTCGGCGGCGGCGTTGTCGGATTGCTCGCGGGGCTTGGACTGCAATGGTTCACGCACGTTTGGGAATATCCGATCATCGTCGGCGGTCGTCCGCATTTCAGCTTGCCGGCATTTATTCCGCCGGCGTATGAAATGACGATTTTGTTCGCGTCCTTTACGGCGGTGTTCGGAATGCTTTTCCTGAACGGTCTGCCGTCGCCGTATCATCCGGTTTTCAATGTCGAGCGGTTTGCGCTCGCGACGCGCGAAAAGTTTTTCCTGATCATCGAGGCAAAGGACGCGAAATACGATTACGAGGAAACGAGAAAGTTTATGGAAAGTCTGAATCCGCAGGAGGTTTTCGATGTTGAAGAATAAGCTGCTGTGGACGGCAATTATTAGTTTGGTGGCGATCGGCGCGGGCTGCCGTTACGATATGCAGGATCAGCCGCGTTATAAAGCTTACAAAAAGAGCGATTTCTTTGCCGACGGGCGCGCTTCGCGTGATCTGCCGGACGGCACGGTTCCGCGCGGACAGCTCCGCAGCGACAAAGCGCTCTACACGGGCAAAAAGGAAAACGCCGATCCGAACGCGCCGGTGCTGACGACAACCGATGCCGCCGGCAATACGCTGATCGCGAGTTTCCCGAACGACATCGAAGAATTTCCGGTTCCCGTGACGGCAGAACTGCTTGACCGCGGCGAGCAGCGTTACAATCAGGGCGGCGATGCCGACGGTGCGGCGATCGT
>CADEFG010000150.1 GCA_902826505.1 uncultured Acidobacteriota bacterium | reverse complement strand
GCCAGCCCGCACCGATATATGTTTCGAGGCCGCGATCAAAAAACGCTTCCGCAAGTCCGGCAAGCTGCCGGTTCGATTCGACGGTCGGCAGCCCGGACGAAAAACAGGCGTTCGCGAAAACAAGCCGCGGAACGCGCCGCAGACGGAAAATTTCGCGTGCCGACAAGATTAGATTGTTGCCGAAAACCCAGCCGCTGTTCGACGGGTCGGCGGCGTCAAACGTGCCGTGCCCGGCAAAATGAATAATGTCGAATTCTTCATTGAAAATAAGATTCAGGATTTTGACGATGTCGCATTCTTCCGAACCGATACAGGCTTGAAACTGAAGATCGATCTGGTCGCGCAAATCGGTCTGCAATTTGCGGAAATATTCTTTGAGCCGGACGCCTTCGCGCCGCGCACCGGAAAGCTGCAGTTCGGGTTCGGGCGCCGGATCGGCGATGATCAGGGCTTTGAATTTTTTATTCATCGCGGGCGCGGCGCTCGGCACGTTGGCGCGCGTCGAGCTGAATTGCCGCGAGATCCGCAGATCCACGCCGAAGTTTGACGCGGTGCGTCCCGTCCCGCCGAAACAGAGCATTTCCCAGGGCACGACGCTCGCTTCGCGGTTCATCACCAGAACGAGCGATTTATCCGTGTCGATGACGCTCTGAAAATCTTCGGGCATCAGGATCGAATGCAGCAGTTTGCCGTAGTTTTCCTGTTTGGAAACGCTGTTTGAATAGCGCAGTTCGTCAACCAGTTGTTCGATGATCGCATCGGTGACGGTGATTTCGCGCACCGGAATCGCGGCGTTCGAGGTAAATGCCGAGAGACGGAATTTCCCGCGCTCGCGCTTGCCGGTCGCGGCGTCGATCTTTTCGAGCGAACGCTCGATCGTCAGACGCGTCATCCCGGCTAGGGTTTGTCGTAAACCGCTGTATTTGATCTCTTCGGGCGCGATGCCGTTTTCTTTGTCGTGCAGATTGATCTCGAGATTTTCAAATCTATATTTGCCGGATTTGGAATTATTGGCGGCAAGCTCGGCTTTTAGATCGCCGATGATTTTCTCGATCTGTTTTTGCCGCACCGGATTGCTTTCGACCAGAACCAGCGAGATTTTTTTAACTTCTTCACCATCGCGGAGGCGTTCAACGGCATCGCTGATCCCGAGCCAGATACTGCGCACGGCGCGCTCGACCGAAAAAGCATCGATGCTCGCGCCGATCAAAACGGTTGCGAAGGTATCGTAGCCGAGTCCGAGGATTCCGAGCGTCGCATTCATCATCAGATAGCGCAGATCATCGCGGTTGAATCTGCCGAATTCGCCCATTCCGGCAACGACGATCGTTTCGACTTTTTCGGGCGTCTGTTTGTTCGCTTGGCGACCGAGCGGAAGCATAAACAAACGCCCGAGCTCCATCGCGAGCATATCGCTTTCATAGCCGCGGCTGATGAGGTTGTTGATTTTGCGGTCAACCGCGCCGCCCGCGCCGCCGGGCGGCACATTCTGATACTGCCCGAGCACGATCACCGGCACGTCGACCGCCGTAATGTCGCCGAAAATCCAGCGCATATCGAGTTCGACGGTTTTTGTCGATCGCCTTTTGCCGAGCGAGATCAGCTCCAGATCGTCGTCGACGTTTTCCCTGCCGCCGAGCAAGGAGCGCAGCAGAATTTTTTCCGCGTCATAGACGATTGCCCGGTCGGGATTTTCGTCGTTGCGGATTTGCCGCGCGACCGCTTCGAGATGTTCGAGTTCATAATTGATGACCGGCGCGGCTTTCGCGCCGCGCGGGTTGATAATGACGGGTTTGGTCGTTGCCAATTGATTCGTCGCGCCGTTTCGCAGAATATCGCGGACGGCTTTGAGAACGCGGTGATTATTGAGCAGACTGCCGTGCGGCGTATCTTCGACGTAATAAGTTGTGACGCCTTCGAGCAACCCGAGTTTGTGCGGCACGGTGCCGTCGCCGTCGAGCGTCGAATCGAAATCGTATTCGCCCGTTTCCAAATTTCTCAAACCGGACGGCGTATCGTAGCCGACTCCGGCGATATAGAACATCCGCGCCGTGTCGATCGTTTGCTCGCGCGTGTCGAAAAGATCCTGATGAAATTTGGGGATCAGCTGCATTTGCCCGTCGAACGCGACCTCGGGGAATTTGTCCCAGATCGTTTTATCGTAAACTTCCGGGTTGACGAGCTTCGAGGGACAGAGCTGATAAAGACCGGGAA
The DNA here is from genome assembly GCA_902826505.1 of uncultured Acidobacteriota bacterium. Taxonomy (GTDB): domain Bacteria; phylum Acidobacteriota; class Blastocatellia; order Pyrinomonadales; family Pyrinomonadaceae; genus JAFDVJ01. The sequence goes on along the minus strand of CADEFG010000150.1, from coordinate 7,002 downwards.
ACGAATTGACGACCTGCGTCCAATCGGTTTTGCTCTGGAACGGCAGCACCGCGGCGATGTTTTTGATCAGCGAATTTTTGCCCATCAAGGTTTGAATCGCCGCGAACGAACCGGCGTTCGGCGTCCCGAGCATGACGAGCCGACCTTTGATATTGTTCCATAGCTCGTTATGCTGGCGGACAAAATTTCGCACGACCAGACCGCCCATCGAATGCGCGACGAAATGGACGGGTTTCGCCGGATCGAAAGTTCCGTCCGCGAATTTTCCGCGCACGAAATCAGCCAATTTATCCGCCGTCTCGCAAACGCTGACGCGCCAATCGTATGGAAACGGCACGGCTTGCAGACTTTCGAGCGCGAGCGCGTAATACCAGCCGATCAGCCCGGTCGCTTTGACGGTTTCATCGCCCAGAGTGGTTTTGCCGTCCGCACCTAATTTCAGACGCTTCATATCGCCTTTGACCAGCCGCCATAAACTGACCCAGATATGATCTTCGTCGCCATCCTTGTCAACGACCGACAGATGCGAGCCCATAATTCCCGGCAAAAGAACGACGTTGCCGAGTTCTTCGCGCGTTTCCTGCGCACGTTTCGGGTCGGCAAGCTCGCGCAATTCGCGAAATCGTTCGTCGCCGAAATATTCGCGCAGATTTTTTTCCTGCGGGCTCGCTTCTTCGCCGCGCGTCGGCTGTTTTTGTAAAACCCCGCGCACCGCCTGCCAATCCATCTTGATTATTTCGTCTTCACTTGATTGTTTGACCATCTAAAAATCCTCCGTTAAAACCAAGCCAAAACCCGTCGTTATTAAAACAGCATTACTTGTCCGCCACCAAAATTCGTGATTAAAGAGCCGAACACTCTGAAAATCAAATATCCCGAGGTTTCAAAGGTTACGAAAACGGCGTGCTTTTAAATCGCCTCTGAACCATCGGGATATTTGATTTTGGAACGGATTCTTAGAGTATTTGCTCCGCCACCTCAACCCGCAGTAACGAACGAACGTTTTCGATCTGGTTAACAATCGTCGCGATACTGGAACCGGCGAAAAGCAGCCCGACGGCAACCTCGTCCGTCGTGGTTATGAGCGAACCGGAATCGCCGCCGGCAGAGATGTTCGTGGTGACGATCTGGTCTTTAAACCGTGCCACTCTTCCGCCGCCGTAACCGACATCAATCGTCGCGTTGATCGCCGTGATTCGACCGGTCGTGTAGTTCGTCGTGCGTCCTGTCTTTTGGACAACCAGACCGGGTAAAATGTTTTGCTTGCGCCGCCAGCCGCGCACATAGCCGCACCAGTAGATTTCCCTGTCAAGATCGTGAAACTGCCCTTCGGCAACGGCGGCATCAACCAGATTGTTGTGCAGCGGCAGGGGAACTGCCGGGGCAAAAGTGATCGGAATGAAACGGCTCAAACGCGCAATCCGGTCTGCCGGATCGACTCCGCCATCGAACGGTCCCGGCTGTAGAATCGGGTCACCCGGAGCGGCGGCGTTACTGTTCGCCAAAACGTGATTGTTGCTGAGAATATAATACCGCGGCGGAACACCGACACCGTGCGTCGGAGGATTTGTGGAGCCGCCGGGCAAGATGTCATAGACGCACGTTCCGAGAGTTCCGGCAGTGATCGCAAAATGTCCCACGCTATAACCGCCTTCAGCCGGACGAATGCGTTTGGTTAGCGTTTGCGCTCCGGTATCGAATGACTCGCACTCTCCGGCGAAAGGATAACCGACCGAGAGGACATCGGTTTGCATATCTCCCAATTTTTTCGGAACGAGGTCGGATTTACTCACCTGGTCTTTCTCCAGCTTCTGGCTCACCAGCACAACGAGCGCCGGCTCGCCGGTCGGCTCGCCGTTGCTCCATTTCATCCCGACTCCCATGCCGACAACATTGCTTCCGCTTCGCTTTGCGGGGTCTAAAAAATTATCAACAGCGGCATCGTGCGCTTTCTGCGCCTCCGCTGCGGCTGAAGCCGTTAGTTCCATCGTAACTTCTTTTTTCATGATATTTCTCCTGATTACTTCTTTTGTTGCGATTCCGTTTGTTGAGTTACGGCACCGATCTCTTCGATGTCGGTTTCCCAACCATCCAGCATCTTTGGAACAATATCCTGCGGCTGTAAATCGGTTTTCGGAACTTTGTGTGTTACAAAGACCTTTATAACCGCTTTTCCTGCCTTCTCTCCGATACCCACGCCCGCAACATTCGGCATTTGCATCAGTTGTTCCTCGTGCTTTGCCCTTACGTCTTCAATGCTCATTTTTACGCCTCCTTTTTTGATAATATTCACGCCCTATACGACTTTAGTATTAAAGCGGTCGTTTTTTTTAACGAGCATCACTTTTATAACCCCTTTCCCGAAAATCAGCCAATTACAAAATTCGGATGAAGCAATTTACCCGACACCGCCGGTTGAAGAGAATATCCGGCGCCGGAATTCCGTGGTGATCCCACGCAAAAACCGTAATCTCGACATCCGCGGCGTTGTTCACGATCGAATGTTTCACCGTCAGAAAGAACGGGTTTGAAGAAACAGGCGTCGCGACAACGCGTTGATTGGAAAGCCGAACTCCTCGCCTTGCGGACACATAAAATCGCGCCACCGGAACACCTTTTGACCATTGCTCCCGGTTGTCGCAAAACCATTTATGTCAAGGATCTGCAAATCCTGACAGGCTTTCCTTACAATAACCTGATGGATTTTGGTTGTGACGCCCAACATTTTTTGTGGAGAGGGCAACACGCGGGAAGTTTTGGACAGCCTGCGCTTTTTTCTCTTGCTTCTTTTTATCTGATTTACCAGCCATTTTATTTACTCTTTATTTCCAACAGACGTTTCGTAAGGATGTTTATAAACCTTCACTCCAAACCAATTCAAGAGCCCATCGGGATAATCTCCAAAATAGGAGATTATCCCGATGGGCGAGGTGATAATCTCTCACCCGATTTATCAACTGTGCTTATGTTTTGCCCGGGCGATTTATAAAATCCAATGACCCGATGCTAGTTTTCGGCGAGAAAAAGCGCTTAGTATTTGAAGCCTGATTTAAGTATTTTGAGAGGTATAGATCATGAGCGAAACAACCCAATTGCTGGAGCTGGTGCGGCGCGTCAGCCGCGCGCGTTCCCTGAGCCGCAAAACCGAGACGGCGTATCTCAATCACATCCGGCGGTTTCAAAACTTTTATGAAAAACGAGATCTGGCAGAAGTTGACGCAAACGGCATCAATGCTTTTCTGAATCACCTGAAGAGAACGGAAAATCTCGCGCTTTCGACGCAGAATCAAGCCCTCAGCGCCTTGTCCTTTCTTTACCGCGACGTCTTCGGTCAAAAAAATCCGCATGGTTTGAAAACCCTCAAACGGACGAAACCCGCCGGTAAATTGCCCGCGATCTTTACGTCCGCCGAAGCGCGTCGGGTGTTGTCGAAACTGCGCGGCGAGACGTTTCTGGTTGCCGCGCTGATGTATGGTTCGGGTTTGCGTCTTTCGGAAGCGGTCGCGCTGCGCGTCGGCGATATCGATTTTGAAGAGCGCGAAATCGTCCTGCGCGACGGGCGGACGGGCAAAAAAGAGCGGACGACGATTTTGCCCGCCGCGCTCATCCCGGCATTGAAAAAACATCTCGTCAGCGTTCGCTATATTCACGACGACGATCGATTAGTCAGTGACGGCAAGCTTTTTTTATCCGGAGCGAGCGAACGCCCATCCTCGAACGCGGCTCACGAATGGCATCGGCAGTTTCTGTTTCCGTCGCATAATTTGACTCCGGGCGAAACGGTGCGCCGTCATCATCTCGCCGAATCAACCGTCCAGAAAGCGGTCGGCGAAGCCATTCTCAAAGCCAATATTTTCAAATCGGCGGGCTGCCAGACGTTCAGATACAGCTTCGCCGCGCGGTTGTTTGAAAAAAACTGCGACATTCGCCGGATTCAAACCCTGCTCGGGCATCGAAACCTGAAAACGACGATGATCTATATGCAGTTTGCCCGCCGCGACGGCAATCTTGTCCAAAGCCCGTTGGATAACTGAGAAGTGAGAAGTCAGAAGTTAGAAGGCAAAATAAATGAAGCGTTTGATCTCGATGATCTCGAATAAATCAAACGCTTCTCATGTCTGACTGCCGATTGCTGACTTCTTTCTTATCACTTCTGACTTGAATGAAATTTCGACGGCAGATTTTCGCGTCCCCAACGCAGCGTTTTGCTCATCCAGACGAGTTCGTCGAGAAAAGCTTTGGTGCGGCTTTCGTAGGCTTTTTCGTCGAGCAGCTTGCCGTCATCGTCAAACAATGTCTGGACGCGCGGAAAATTCAGATCGGTAAACGTGACGGCAAAACCAAGCTCGCGCGAGGTTTGGACGAGCGCTTCGATGACCCGCACGCCGCCCCAAACCTGCGCGGAAACGGCGGCAAAAGCGACCGCTTTATGAATATATTCCGGCAAAAGCAAATCTAAAACCGATTTCAGCGTGCCCGGATAACCGTGATTATATTCGGGCGTCACGATCACCAAACCGTCGGCGCGCGTCATCGCATCGCGCCATTCTGGAAAATCATCCTTGATCTCCATTCCGTAATCGTCCGGCGGCAGATTGAAATCGCGCACGTCGAACAATTGCGTTTCGATCTCGCCGCCGCGTTCCTCGATTTTCCCGAGAAGCCATCTGGCAACGTGCCCGCTCTCGCGATGCTTGCGCGGCGTGCCGAGCAGAACCGGAATGAATAATTTCTTTTCGCTCATATTTTTGTATTTCCTTCGCTTTTAATTTTATTCCGAATATTTAATACTAAATTTTTATGGCTTACAGGAAAACCCCTGAAACCGAAGAAATTCTCAAAGCATTGCAAAAGGACGCGGAAGCGACCGATTTCGAGCGGATTCGCTGTCCGCTTTGCAATTGGCAGCCCGAAGCCGCAAGCCGCTGGTATTGCGCCGATGCAGGCGCGCCCGAATATTTTTACGGCGGTTGTTACACGGCTTGGAACACGTTTGAAACACGCGGAAAATGCCCGACCTGCGCGCACCAATGGCGCTGGACCACGTGTCTGCGCTGCGGAGGCTGGTCGCGCCACGAAGATTGGTATGAAAAAAAAGATTCGTAAAAAGCGATTATCGGTCTGAAAGTTCCGCCCGCAGATAAACGGCGACGTCCTTGATGAATTGATGCACTGCGGCTTCGGCGATCCGGTGCCCGACGACCGAATCGATGACGCTGCCGAGCACGCCGAACGGCGGTTCGTAGTTTCCCGACAGATCGAGCTGGGTTTCGGTCGAGGTCAATGGATAGACGGAAAGTTCCGCTTTCATAAAGGGAAAAAGACGCGGCAGATTGGCGGCTTCCCATTCGAGCTGGATCCGCGTGACCGGCGGGCTTGAAATGCCTTTCGGTTCTTCTTCGACAGATTTGACGGCGATCGAAATATCCGTCCCGACTTCGATTCCGGCAAAATTCACGTGCAGCTCCGAAGCGACCGATCTCGCCCGCAGCGCCGCGATCTTGGTCGCGCTGCGAAATACTTCCAAAGCCTCGACGGTCAATTTTTTCTTCACCGCGGCGTAAGGATGATTTATATAGTCATAGACGCGAATCGTTTTTTCTTTACTCACAAAACTTTTTCTCCGGCAATAGAACTTAAAAATCCTGAAAACACAGTCAGTATAAGCCTAAAATCAATTTATGGAAAACATCGATCACGGCTTTTCATAGCCGGCGGCGCGAAGTTTCAACTCAAGCCCTTCGGGATTTTCGGTAAAAAACAAACCGCCTTCGCGCGTCGAGTTCGAAGGCGCGTAGGAAATGCTCGCCGAGCTTGTTTCGATCTCTTTTTCGCCGTCCGACAATTTTCCCTCAATAGTGACCGCCGCCGCGTTTGTTTCGCCTTTGTTTTCGAGCGAAAATTTGACCAGAAAACCGCCTTCGACCGTTACCACCGATTCTTTTTTGACGATCAGAATCGGCGGTTTGCCGGTTTGGCTGACGGCGCTAAAAAGCAGAAAGCCGATCGAGCCGGCGACCAAAACGGCGCCGATGACCGCGACGATCCATTCGAGCGCGGTCGGTCTGGCGAGTTGATCGGTTTTGTCCGAAATGTCGTTGTCAGTCTTTTTTTCAGCCATCAAATTCTGCTCCGTTTTTTACAAGATCAAACGCGACGCCGCCGCGCCGAGGGATGCCGGAAAAGCCATCACAACCGTGATCTTCGCAATATTTTCCGCGCTCAAACCGTCCGTGTGCCCGAACGTCCAGACGAGATACAAACTGATCAGCAAAGCGAGCGCGTAACCGGCGACCGTAAAACGCAAAAAAAGTTTCCAGCGCGAATCTTCGCCGCGTTCGTGTTGTCCGCGAAATTCGACCTTGTAAACAAACGCGTGCATCAGCACGAGCGTCAAAAGCGCGAGCACGATCACGTGGGCGTCCGACATTTTGAAGCCGACCAAAATTATTTCCTCGGTCGGCGCCGGGTTCATCGCCAGAAAAAGCGCGCCGACCGCCATTAGAAAAAGCTCGCCCGAATAGCTCGCGTTGCGTCTTTTCTTTTCGCTTTTTTTCGCTTCCTGTCCGTGCGTTCCGAGTTCGCTCTGCGCGAGCATCGCACCGAGCGCCCCGACAACCGCCTGAATCGAGATTTTCCCGATGATCTCGTCGGCAGACATACTGAAATCCATGACGTTGAACAAAAACAAAAAAACAGCGGAAGTCGTGAACCCGACGGCATAGGCGACAAACGCGTCGATCACGTCGTCGAGAAAACACGAAGTATCTTCAAAACCGATGTAATAAGAAAGCCCGACGAGCAAAGGCACCGCGAAAAACATAAAAAGCGCGAGCCGGTACCGATCGATCGAAAAGCCGAGCGACCACATTTCCATCGTCATAATGACGGGAAACGCAAAAATAATCGCGCCCGCAAAGGCGCGACCCAAACTGATCAGAAAATGTCTGTTCGAATGAATTGCCGGATGATTTTTTGCGGACGCTTTTGCCATTTGAAGAA
>CADEFG010000149.1:6389-9237 GCA_902826505.1 uncultured Acidobacteriota bacterium | reverse complement strand
CGAGTTCCTCATCGAAAAGTTTGGTCACCGTTTCGGGCGTGTGTTTGATATCATTGCCCATCGAATCGGTCACTTTTATCGCGTCGCGATGTTTCATTCGCTGCGTGATCATCAGTCGATAAATCCGGTCCGTCGCGAGGTCTTCCATATAACCGTCGAGGAGCGACGCGCCTTTTCCGCACAAAACTCCGCAACGATAACGGATCACCGTCCGAATCGCCGCGCGCGTTCCGTCCAAAGTCGTTCTGCCGAGATGTTCGGGAACCGGTCGCAGATCAGGAAAATGCGGTCGATCTATAAACTGCGCAAAAGCGTGATTCGGATACGGGAATTGCGCGACCGCGATTTCATTCTGATCGGGATGACCGGTCCAGGCGCCGTCCATCCCGACCCTCGATTCGTTCTTTTTGTCGGCTTCCAAAACTTTTAAAGCCCTGTCGTTCAATGCCTTGTCTCCCCGGTTCGGATAAAGCGCGGTCATCCCACCGATCGCCAGCACGCCGCGTTTATGGCAGATATTCACCAACAATTCGCGCAGGTTTTGGAAGAACGCGACATCCGTCGGAATCGTGTTGCGGTCGGGCAAAACCCAATTTTTGTCGGGCAGATTAAAATGAATCAGACTCGCCATATAATCCCAGCGACCGAGATTCAAACCCAAAAGATGGTCGCGCAGGTTATAAATAAATTCTTCCATTTGAAACGCCAGCGGATGCGCCTCGACGAGCGCGAAACATTTGATAAAACCGCGTTCCCAGCCCTTCGCTTTTTCGACGGTTTGAAACAGATCGCGCCAGAACAAAGCCTCTTCCGCCGATTCTGATTTCGGAATGTAAAACGTCAACGGGTGATTTAATTTTTCGGCATCAACTTGATAAGCAATGTTCGCGACATCGAACACCGAAGCCGAAACCAGTTCGTTCGGCAAGACATTCGCCTGATTCAAATGCAGCCCGCGCACCCGAATCATCAAAACCGTCTCACTTTCATTAATCCCCACTTTTCTTTCGCGTTTTTGGTCGAAATAACTCAAATCGCCATAGAGCGCCGCGAGTGAATTTTTGTAGCCGGTTTGCAGATTGTCCCAAAAATTCGCCATCGAATCTTCCAGATCGATCATCACTCCGGGTGCCCCGGAATTCAGCATCTTGACGACCAGCTCGGCATCGTCCGCCGGACCCGTCATTTGGTTTCGCTGATCTTCGCACCATCTCGGAACTTCGATTCGCCAATTTCCTCGGTTGGCTTCGCTCGCCGGCAGATAATTCGGCAGAATTCCCAAATGCGAATTTTCCAAAACCTCGACCCGATGCGCCGCCAGAAGCTGTTGGCGCGGCGTGAATTCCGTGTGCAGCGGTTTAAAGAATTCGGCAAAATCCTTTGGCAGTTTATAGTCGGTCGGCGCATGATTGATGCGCTCATCAAACCCGAATTCTGTTTTTGTTGTCATATTCTTTCCTCCAATGTGTTCAAAGTTTTGAACAGTTGTTCTCTTATCCGAACTGATTATATTTAGTTATGCAAGTTTGTAAATAATAATTTTTACACTGTTCGCGGTTTTGAACAAAATTTCACAATCATGAACGAGCCTTGCAAAATTTTTAAATCGTCGCTAGACTGTTTCAATCAATAACTACCGGATTATTATTAATTTTTTGATATGCCTGAAAGTAAAAATACAATTGAGCGAACGCTTTCGATTCTCGAAACGGTCGCGCACAGCACCAATGGTTTGACAAATTCCGATATCAGCCGCCGTTTGAAAATCCCGAAAAGTTCCGCCAGCTACATTCTTCGCGTTCTCGAAAAGCGCGGTTATCTTTTGCGCGAAACGAATTCGGGGAAGTACCGGATCGGTTTGAAATTGATGAGCCTCACGCGGGAAGTGTCGACGCATCTCGACGTGCGCGAAGTCGCCCGCCCGATCATGGAAGATTTCGTCAAACGAACGAGCCTTTCTACGCATCTCGCCGTGCTGGACAACGGACGCGCTGTTTATGTCGAAAAGGTCGAAAACCCGAACAGTTTTATCAAGATGGATATTTGGGTCGGTCACCGGCTCCCGGTTCATTCGACCGCGATCGGCAAGATTTTGGTTTCGCAAATGACCGAAACCGAGATTTTAGCGATTCTCGAACTGCGCGGTATGGAGAAAAAAACTCCGAAAACCATTACCAATCAGAAAAAGTTTCTGAAAGAACTCGAAAACGTCAAAACTTACGGATTCGCCGTCGATAATGAAGAAAACAGTTTCGACGTGCGCTGCGTCGCGTCGCCGGTTTATGATTCGCAGGGAAAAATCATTGCCGCGCTCGGAACTTCCGACACGATCATCCGGCTCGATGAAGCGCATTTGCCGAAAATCGTCGAGATGGTCAAAAATTCGGCTGAGAAAATTTCGAAAATTTTTGGTTATGAAGTCAAACCATAAGCAATTATTTTTTTAAATCCTTCAACATCAGGTCGAGTTTGTCGAACAACTCGCCGACGCCGAGCGATGCCCAGAGAATAAAAATGCCGAGGAGAATTTTTATTATTCCCAATCTTGGAATTTCGAAACCCGTAAATTTCTTGAGAATGGCATTGACCGGAAACAAATAAATTAACGAAAGAATAATAATAAAAGCTCCGAAAAAAGGATCGTTCCCCCAAAAACTGTTCACCACACCGATCGCCAAAAACACGATGCCGAATATCCAACTGATGATGTTCAAAATAATCGATTTGTTATTCATCAATTTTTCTCCTTTGTGAAAATCCTCTCGCCGCCGCCGCGTTTGATGGTCATCTGTTGTTTGGCAGCGTCGAACTCAATGACGACCGAACCTTCGATCTGAAATTTATCCTG
>CADEFG010000149.1:0-6379 GCA_902826505.1 uncultured Acidobacteriota bacterium | reverse complement strand
AATAAACTCCTACGTATTTGTCCAGAATTTCGGTGCTGACGGCAATTGATTCAAAGACGGGAATTGTAAACGATTTATTGTAGTAAATATCGACCACGCCGCTTAGGATATTCTTCACCGGGTAAACCTTCGCGTTCGTCGTATAGGCGACTGCCAGCTTTTCTTCCGGCAGGTAAGCGAGCCACGCACCATAGTTGTCGGCTCCGCCCGTGTGCCCGTAAAAGGTTTTGCCGGCGAATGTGAAGGGCTCCATCATTCCCCAGCCGTCACCGTCTCTGATCGTTTGCATCAACGCGAGGCTCGCTTTCGAGACGATCTTCCCGTCAAACAACGTCTGGATGAATTTGACCAGATCATTCGGTGTCGAAACGATCGCGCCCGCGCTGAAAAGCAGGCTTGGATGGGTTTCGGGAACCTGTTTCCAGTCGCCGCCGAGATTCATATAGGTCAGCGCTTCGTTTTTGTTGACATCGATGTTTCCGGTCGCGATGTATGTATCTTCGAGCCCGATCTTGGAAGTGATTCTCGTCCGGAGGACTTCAGCGTAAGATTTGCCGGTCAGCTTCTCAAGGATCAGACCTAAAACGAGATAGCCTGAATTGCTGTAGGAAAGCTTGGCATCGGGTTCAAAATCAGGTGTGCCTTTGGTGATAACGGCGAGCATTTCATCCTTTGTGATGGCGTTTGTCGAAGGCGTGGATCGTAAATTTTTATCCAATATCGAATCATGGATCCCGCTGCGGTGCGCGAGTATTTGCGCGATCGTAATTTTCCTTGCGTTCGAAATTTGCGGAAAAAATTTGTCGAGCGTGTCCGTGAGCTTTAATTTCTTTTCCTCGACGAGCTGAAAAACAAGCGCGGCGGTGAACATCTTGGTGATCGAACCGATCCGAAATCGGCTCGCCGTGGTCAAAGGTTGCTTTTTCGATACATCGATCTGGCTGTAACCAATCGCGCGATTGTAAAGGATTTTGCCGTCACGGGCAATCGTCAAACTGCCCATCGCCTTATTCTTTTCGGCGAGCCGGTCAAAAAACTGTTCGAGTTTTACCTTGTCTGGCGTCTGTGCGTAAATTGCGGTAAACAATGCGAGCATCAGCAAAACGGCGAATAATATTCTATTTTTCATAGTTTTGATTCCATGGCGAAAGTGTGATTCCTTAAATTCATTGCGAATCGTTTGAAACTTCGCTAAATTGAATTGAAATTTACATCAAGTTATTTTATTTGTCAAGAACTTTACGATATAAAGCCGCCAAATGATGTGTCTTGACAAAATTCCTAGTACCAACGGAATCCGGATTTAACTGTTGAGAAAGATTTTTAATAAGCCTGAAAATCATTGGTTTTCAGCATCACAAATGGGATTGAAACTGAAAGTTGAAATAGATTTCAGGCTTCGGGTTGATTGCGTTTATTGATCGTCGTTTGTTCAGCCATGATCAATCTTTCACCGCAATCCGCCGAAACATGGATCGCCTCGTCCTTTTTCTTTTTGGTTTGGACGGGAAGCAAAAACACCACGGCAAGCGCAAAAATCGAAAGGATCGCCCCGACCCAAAAGACGCGGTGAATCGAAACTGCCATTGCTTGCTGTAAGATTTCGAGGACTTCGGGTGAAATTTGTGCCTTTGCCGCCGGGTCAACCAAGGCGTTCGGGTTTTCGGCAAAGGCTTGCGCCTCGGCGACCGTTAACTTTGAATTGCCGTTTTCGGCGGCGGCGGTGAGCTGAGTTGCCAGTCCGGCGGTTAAAAACGCGCCCATAATAGCGACCCCGAACGCGCCGCCGATCGCGCGTGAAAATTGATTCAGCGAAGTGGCGATGCCGAGTTTGGTTCGCTCAACGGCTTGCTGCACGGCGATCAAAAGCGTCAGCATCGTTAAACCCAAACCCGCACCGATCAAAACCAGATCGAAATAAAGCCAGTAGCGGGCGGTTTCGCGCTGAAACATCGCGAGAAAAACAAACCCGATCGATAAAACTATAAAACCGATGATCGTAATATTTCGGTAACCCACACGGAGCAAAAGTCGTCCGCCGATCACCGACATCGAAACCCAACTGAGCATCAAAGGCGTCAGCAGCGAACCGGCTTCGGTCGCGGTCGAACCAAGCGCGCCCTGCGCAAAGAGCGGTATAAATGAAATCGCCCCGAACATCGCAACGCCGCCCAGAAATCCGGCAAGAACCGCGACCGAAACCGTCCGATTTTGAAAAAGCTCGAACGGGATGATCGGGTCTTTGACGCGTTTTTCCACCCAAAAAAAGATCAAAAGCAAAATAATCGCGCCGCCGATCAGCAGAATATTTTCGGAGGTCAAAAGTGTCGCCAGCGAGGCTCCGCCTTCGACCAGAGCAAGCATTAAAAGACTGATGGCGATCATCAAAAGCCCGGCGCCCGCATAATCGACTTTCGGTTTTTCGGTTATTTTCGGTTCTTTTAAAGCCAAACCGATAATGATCGCGGCGATCACCCCGACCGGCAGATTGATAAAGAAAACCCAGCGCCACGAAATTTGATCGGTGATAAATCCGCCGACGATCGGACCGACGACGCTCGAAAGTCCCCAGACGCCGCTGAAATACGCCTGCATCCGGGCGCGTTCTTCGAGCGTGAAAATATCGCCGATGATCGTCATTCCGAGCGGAACGAGGGCTCCCGCGCCGAGTCCCTGAATGGCACGGAAAATTATAAGTTGCGTCATCGAACCGGAAAGCCCGGAAAGCAAAGTTCCGAGCAAAAAAACGGCAATCCCAAGCTGGTAAAGCAGACGGCGACCGTAGAGATCCGAGAGTTTCCCCCAGACCGGAACGGTCACGGTCGAAGTGACGAGATATGCCGAAAAAACCCAACTGTAATGATTTAAGCCGCCGAGTGACGAAATCACAGTCGGCATCGCCGTCCCGACGACCGTTGCCTCGAGCGCGGCGATAAACATTCCGGTCATTACGCCGACCGTCACCGCCCAACGGCGTTTTGTCGACATTTCAAGCAGAGGTTTGTTTTTTATGATTGTTTGCGCGTCTGAAGTTGCTTCCACCTTGTTGCTTTCCTTAAATGATGATCTGTTTTTAGTTTAATTTTTCAAATCGAAGTTGAAAAGATTGCAAATCATTTTCCGAATTGTTCGCGGTCCTGGTCGCCGAGCTCTTTGATCTTGGACATCAGAAAATCGCCGATTTCTTTATGAGTTCTGAGGCGGTCGCTTTTTTTATAAAATTCCGACAGGTCAACCGGCGCGCCAAACCAGATCCGCACCTTTTCCCCGCCAGTCCAATTTCCGATAACCTGTTTCGGCAGATCGTTGCCCAACCCCGTGATAAAAACCGGAATTACTTGCGGTTTCGCCGCATAAACCACTTTGCCGATGCCCGGCTGCGCGGGTAAAAGTTCATACGGATCATTGTTTAAATTGCGTTTGCCTTCGGGATGAAATCCGATCACAGTTCCGTAGCCATGTGAAGCGATCTGAATCAAACGGCGCAGACTGAATTTGTCGAAGTCGCGTTTTTCGGCTTCTTTTGCCTCGCGAAAAAACGGCGGATACATCGAAAACCAACCCATCACGAGATTGACGAACCAACCGACCGGCGAGGTGTAAAAAAACTTGGCGCGAACCGGAAAGTAAAGATTCATCGGGCGTTTTGTTTGGCGGAAAAGCACCGATGAAACCGTATACATATCAAAAAACGAGCGGTGATTGGCAACGAGCAGAAGCGGTTTTTCGACATCCGATCTTTCGACGTTCTCGATCCCGAAAACATTCATCAAATTGTATGTGCAGATTTTTATCCAAAGCGAACCGAGATGACGCTGGCAAAACGTCCAGAGGCGTTTCCACGCGCCTTGATTCATTTTATGCGTCAGTTTGAAGCCGATCTTTTCGGTCGTGCTTAAAACCGCCAATTCTTCGGCGGTCGGTTCGAGAATTTCGGTTGGTCGGGCAATTTGAGATTCCGTTTTTGGTGCAAGCGTATTTTCAGGCATACTCAAAAAGTTTTATCTTACCATTTGATTTGTAAATTTTTGTAAAGCCTTTCGATAAAATGCCCGGAATCTTTGATTTTGATATAGACATTTTTTTGTATTTAATCCAATATTAACTAGCAAATCTCGCTTTTTTCCGAATTCCTTTTAGAATTCAATTAAAGACATAATTTAATCAAACAGTTCGGATCTTTCAATTTTTTCTACTTTTAGATCGAACTGATCCCCTGAAGTAATTTAAGGAGCAATCAATGTTTAAGAAAACTTTTCTGTTGGCACTTCTATTTTTAACAACCTTTTTTTTAGTTTCGACCGCGTTAGCCGGCAAATCTTCGGACGATGTGTGGCAAGAATCTGACGAGTCATCATTTCGGCAGCGTCCCGCCGAGCGCACCATCGTCCCGGCGAGTTATAAGACTTTCAGCTTGAACAAAGCCAATCTGCTGGCGGTTTTAAATAGAGCGCCGGTCGAATTCACGGGTTCGGCGCGCAGCAATTCGGTGATCTTGACATTGCCGATGCCCGACGGCAGTTACGCTCGCTTCCGGATCGAAAAATCGCCGGTCGTCGAAGCCGGTCTGTCGGCAAAATTCCCGGAGCTCGGCGAAACATATCGCGGGCAAGGAATTGACGACCCGACCGCGACCGTCAGGTTCGACTTTTTACCGACCGGTTTTCACTCGATGATCCTGTCACCTGCCGGAACGGTTTTGGTCGATCCTTATTTTAAGACGGGCGACACCGAAAATTACATCAGTTACTTTAAAAAGTTTGCCCCGCGCCCCGAAAAATTCATCTGCGATTTTCAGGAAGACAAGCCTTTAAGCGAAATTCTTTCACCTGAACAAATGCTTTCCAACGACTTTTTGCCGGATTCTTCGGAAAACGTCATATCGGGCACGCAGCTTCGAACCTATCGTCTGGCATTAGCCGCGACGGTCGAATATGTAACGGTTTTTCGGCAGGCAGGCGATACCGATGCGCAGGCAAAAACCCGCGCCCTCGAACAACAGGTTTTGATCATGAACCGCGTCAACGGCGTTTATGAACGAGATTTGGCGATCCATATGAATATTATCGCCAACAACGACCAGATCGTTTTCCCGGCGGAACCCGACGGTTATACAAATAACAGCGGCGGTACGATGCTCACGGAAAACACGACCACCTTAAATATGGTGATCGGAACCGCGAACTTTGACATCGGTCACGTTTTTTCAACCGGCGGCGGCGGCGTCGCAACGCTCAACGGTCCGTGCGGAACGAACAAAGCGCGCGGCGTCACGGGTTTATCGAATCCGGTCGGTGATGCGTTTTCGATCGATTACGTCGCTCACGAAATGGGACATCAATGGGGCGCCAATCATACTTTCAACGGTGCCACGAGCAACTGTTCGGGCGGCAATCGGAGCGCGGCTTCGGCGTATGAACCCGGCAGCGGCATCACGATCATGGCTTACGCCGGTATTTGCACAACGCAGGATTTAGACCGCCACAGCATTGATACCTTCCACGTCAGAAGTCTTGAAGCGATCGTCAATTATAGTCAAACCGGAAATGGAAACACTTGCGCCGCCACGACGCCGACCGGCAACACGCCGCCGACGGTCACTTCGGTTGGCGGAACTTCGTTCAACATACCGAAGCAAACTCCGTTTGCTTTAACCGCCAGCGGAACAGATGTCAACGGCGATTCGTTAACCTACGACTGGCAGGAATACGATCTCGGCGCGGCAACGACGGCGGTTCCGAATACGGATTCGGACAATGTTGCCAAACCGATCTTCCGTCCGTATCTGCAAACTGTCAGCGGAACCCGAACATTCCCGTCGCTGCAATATATTTTGAACAATGCGAATGTTCCGCCGGCGACCTTCAGTTGCGGACGCGCCACACCTTGTTTGACGGGCGAATTGCTTCCGGCGATTACCCGGACGATGAATTTTCAGGCGATCGCCCGCGATAACAACGCGAACGGCGGCGGAATCAATACGGTCACGGCACAAGTTTTAGTGGACGGAAATTCAGGACCTTTGGCGGTGACTTCGCCGAATACTCCCGTCACGGTTACGGTTTCGGACACGACAAATTTGGTGACCTGGAATGTTGCGAACACGACCGCCGCGCCCGTCAATGCGGCGAATGTCAAAATTTCGGTTTCAACCGACGGCGGACAAACTTTTCCAGAGATACTGACCGTCAGCACGCCTAACGACGGCAGCGAACAATTGTTCTTTCCGGCGATCAATACAACGACGGCACGGCTCAAGATCGAAGCGGTCAACAACATCTTTTTTGACATTTCCGATACGAATTTTACGATTCAGGTAGTTACTCCGCCGGTGTTTAATTTTCCCAAATTCGATTTTGACGGCGACGGCAAATCAGAC
>CADEFG010000148.1:8222-9371 GCA_902826505.1 uncultured Acidobacteriota bacterium | reverse complement strand
AATGCGCGGTTTACGAAGTTCCGATCAGTTATTACGGCAGAACTTACGAAGAAGGCAAAAAGATCGGTTTTCGGGACGGCGTCGCGGCGCTCTTTTATATCTTAAAATACAATTGGCTGACGGATTTAAAGAGTTCCTACCGCGAGATTCCGAAAACGCTGCTCGAAGAAAAATCAAAATTACTGATCCTGGAAACGAATGAGTAAAAAGCACGTTTACGTCGGCAAAGATCTCGAAGCGATGTCGTTTGCCGTCAATTATCACAAATGGATTCTCGAAGAATTTCGCCCGTTCTTAGGTAAAAGGCTCGTCGAGGTCGGCGCCGGAACCGGTTCGTTTTCCGAAATGCTGATCGGGGAAAAACCCGAACATCTGGCGCTCATCGAACCGTCGGAAATGTTCGAATTCCTCGAACAAAACATCGCGCAGATCGAAACTTCCGTCGCCGTCAATTATTACAACTCGATATTTTCCGAAGCCGCCGACGGGTTGCGCGAAAAGCCCGACACGATAATTTACGTCAATGTGCTCGAACATATCGAAGACGACCGGGGCGAGCTTCAAAAGGTTTACGAAACCTTGGAAACGGGCGGACATTGTTTGATCTTCGTGCCCGCTTTGATGTCGCTTTACGGCGCGTTTGACGAAAAGGTCGGACATTTTCGCCGCTACACGAAAAACGAGCTTGAAGAAAAGGCGCGCACCATTGGCTTTCAGATCGAAAAGTCGAAATATTTCGATTTCGTCGGTATTTTCCCGTGGTATATCAAATACAAACTGCTCAAATCCGACAGTCTCGAAAGCGGCGCGGTGACGGCTTACGACAAATTTGCCGTGCCCGTCACAAAACAATTCGAACGGTTTTTGAAATTCCCGGTCGGCAAAAATATTCTGACGGTGTTAAAGAAATAGTTCGAAAAGCCCAAGCAAAATCCTTTCGGCTTTGCTATTATCAATATTTTGATTTGAGAAAGCGCGTGAAGGAAAATAATCTTAAAACACTTTATCTATGCTACTTCGGACTGCGCGAGCCGCTCGTGCAAACGCAGGTTTTGCCGTATTTGCGCGAAATCCGAAAAGGCGGCGTCGATATTTCGATCCTCACGTTCGAGACGAATCCGAAAGAAAGCTGGACGACAGCGCAGATTG
>CADEFG010000148.1:0-8212 GCA_902826505.1 uncultured Acidobacteriota bacterium | reverse complement strand
GTAGTTCGATGCGCGCGAGAGAGAAGCATCGGAACGGACAGTGCAACAGATGGCATACTGAAACCGAACGCCAAAAACTTGCCGCCGAAGGCATCGAGTGGAATTTTTTGACGTATCACAAAAGACCTTCGGCGCCCGCGACGCTTTACGATGTGCTGGGCGGCGCGTTTTTTGTCTGGCGCAAAATGCGAAAGGAAAAGATCGACGTGCTTCACGCCCGCGTTCACACGCCCGCGCTGATGGGCGCGCTCGCCAAAAAGTTTTCCCGCCAAAAGCCGAAACTGCTTTTCGATATTCGCGGATTTTTTCCCGAAGAATACACCGACGCCGGAATCTGGAAAAAAGACGGCGGGCTTTATAAATCCGTCAAACGCGTGGAAAAATGGCTTTTCAAGGAATCTGACGGGTTTGTCGTTTTGACTGAAAAAGCGCGTGAAATTCTGTTTCCCGAAAGCCTTGAAACGGGTTTTGACGCGGCGCGGCGACCGGTCGAAGTGATCCCGTGCTGCGTCAATTTGGAGCGATTTGAAACGGCGAACGAAAATTCGCGGCTTGAAATGCGCCGTCAATTGAAGGTCGAAGATCGTTTTGTCGCCGTTTATGTCGGTTCGTTCGGTGGCTGGTATTTGACGGCTGAAACGGCGGATTTTTACGGCGAACTGAAAAGAAAAAAGGAAAATGCCTTCGCGCTTGTCTTAACGCAAAGCAAACCCGAAATGATCGAACCGCTTTTGCGCGAACGCGGCTTTTCGGAAAAAGATTTTTTGATTACGCGGGTTGCGCCCGGAGAAATTCCGCGTTATCTGAGCGCCGCCGATACGGCGATTTCGTTTATCAAGCCGTGTTATTCAAAACAGGCTTCGTCGCCGACCAAAAACGCCGAATATCTGGCTTGCGGTTTGCCGATCGTCGTCAACGGCGGCGTCGGCGACACGACCGAACTGACCGAAGCGGATGAAACCGGCGTCGTCATCAAGGAATTCAGCGCGGAAAGTTATCAATCGGCATTGGCAAGTTTGGATAAGCTTCTCGAAGATAAAGCGGCTGTGTCCGAAAGATGTCGCGCCAGCGCCCAAAAAAGATTTGATTTAAAAAGCGTCGGCGGCGAACGTTACCGGCGGATCTATCGAAGACTTCTGGGAAAAAATTAACGATGCGTGTGTTGGGTTTATGTTCATATCCGGTCGAAGCGGCGGCAACGCGCTATCGTCTGTCGCAATTTGTCGAGCCGTTGGCGGAAAAAGGCATCGATCTCGACATCAGTCCGTTTCTCGACAGTCGCCAGTTCGCGCTTTTATATCAAAATAAATCGTTGTTGCAAAAGGTTTTCGGGTTAATCAAACCGATTTCCCGCCGCGTTTCGGAAATCGCGAAAATTCGTCGATACGATGCGCTGCTCGTTCAGCGCGAAGCGATGATCTTCGGTCCCGCCGTTTTTGAATGGATTTTTCAGAAAGTCGGCAAAATTCCGTTGATCCTCGATTTGGACGACGCGACCTATATCGCTTATAAAAGTCCGACTTACGGCAGCCTTGGAAGTTTTTTCAAGTTTTTCGGCAAAACCGATAATCTGATAAAACGTGCGGACACGGTCATTTGCGGAAATCGTTTTATCGCCGAATACGTCGAAAAAAAAGGCACGAAAACCGAGATCGTTCCGACCGTGGTCGATACCGGCATCTTTGTTCCGGTCGCTAAAGACAATGAAATTCCGGTACTCGGCTGGATCGGAACGCATTCGACCTTTCCGCTTTTGCAGTCGATCTTTCCGGTTTTGCAAAAGCTCGCGCAAAAACATCGTTTCGTCCTCAAGATCGTCGGTGCCGGAACGGAAAACATCACGCTCGACGGTGTCAATATCGAAAATCTGGCTTGGGATCTCGCTAGAGAAACCGCCGATTTTCAATCGCTCGACATCGGGCTTTATCCGATCACGACCTCGGCTTCGGCTTCCGAAGAATGGATTCTCGGCAAATCGGGTTTCAAGGCGATTCAGTATATGGCGGTCGGCGTTCCGTTTGTCGTGACGCCGATCGGGGTTTGCGCCGAGCTCGGAATTGACGGCGTCACGCATTTGACCGCGACGGGCGAAAACGAATGGTTCGAGGCTTTGTCAAAACTTCTTCGTTCAAGTGAGCTGCGCCGCACGATCGGCGAAAACGGCAGAAAATTTGCCGCCGAAAATTATACGGTCGCGCAGCAAACCGAAAAGCTCGCCGCCGTTCTAAACTCTTTATTTTTATAATTTTCCCGCGATATTTCGCCTGCCCGTAAAATTTCAAATCTTTCCTAAACTAATCAAAAAAAATGACGATAAGGTAATTGATTCGCAAATCAATCCCCGCCAAATACATTTGCAAATTCTCAGCGGAAATTCCCCAATTTCTTGGCAATCCCAGCCGATTCAAAACGATCGGTCGAAATAAATCTAACAAAAATTAGGAAAGAATTATGATAAAGTTGAAAATTTTTTTTGCATTGATCCTCTTTGTTCTCACCGTCCCCATCTGTGTTTCAGCCTATGAAGCGAAGCCTGAAAATTTTGGGGCGGTGGTTGATGACGGGCTCGACGATTCGCTTGCCGTTCAGGCGGCGATCGATGACGTGCTCACAAAAGGCGGCGGAACGATCGTTTTCCCGGGCGGAAAACTGAACTTAAACCGGACGATCAGGCTTGTTCCCGACGGCTATATGGGCGGAGAGGTAAAATTACAGGGCAATCGCGGCTCGGTTTTGGAAATTTCGATGGGCACCAGCGGCATCGCGTTTTATGCCGGAAATCTAAACAGTTTTACACTTGAAGATTTGGTTTTCGTCGGAAAACCCGCCGAACCCGGGGCGGCTGATTTTTATGATGCAAATTACGTGGTTTTTTCAAATTATGTCCAGCAAACCAATATTACCCGCTGTCAGTTCTACGGATTGGCAGTTCCGAGCGGCTCGGGTCTGATTTACGTCGGAAATACCGATGCGCGGATTGCCGATTCGCAATTTGACGGAAGCCTTGGCGCGTATCCGAACGGCGCGGTCATTATGGCAGATAATCCGCGCGGTCTGACGGTTTCGCGCTGCACGTTTCTCGATTATGCAAATTTTCGCGGTCAGTATCTTGCCAAATCTCCGGCTTATCTCGGGGCGTGGATTTGGGTTAAAGGAACGGGCGCGAATTTTAATGCGAACGGTATCAGGCGAGTGGTGATCGAAGATTCGCGATTTGACGAAGCTTCGGCATCGGCGATCAATATTGAAAATGTACCCTGGGTAAATATTCGCGGAATCAGTGTTAATGTCAACGGTGCCGATCCGGGCAGAGGCGTTTATCTGAAAAATGTGGAATACGCCAGAATCGAAGAATCGTGGTTTGGCTATACGACATTGTCGAAACCGGCTCTGGATCTGGTCAATGTTCAGGGGCTTGAAGTAGCCGCGCTGAAACTGACCGGCGGCGTTTATTTCTGGCGAAAACAAAATGTTTCCAGCACCTCGATCAAATTTTGTCCGCAGTGCCGTTGACGGATGTCCGAAATTTTTAAGCGAGCTTCATCGTTTAAATTAAACAAATCGCGTAAGATAAATTAAACCTGCCCTGTCAGCTTTATCAGCGATTGACCGAAAATATCTAAAAAGCCAAAGAGTTTGAGTAGAAAATCTCAAACTCTTTGGCTTTTTACGACCCGAAAATTTTGAACGCTTTAGATTTATTCGAAAAAAAAAGGCAAAAACTTCTGATTGGCAAGGCGGAAAATACTTCAATAAGCGTTTGATTTCTGTTGTCGTAATCGGCAAAATTAACAACGTCGCTGTTAATCTTTTATAAAATTTGTAATGAGATAGAAAGCGTTTGCCGGATAAGCGTACTCGCCGAAGTTTGTTTGGTTTGCTAAAATTCCAGTAATTGCAGCGAACGCGGCGTAAAGCGCGAACGGGCAGGTGAAATCTTTAATAAGGAGGCTGGTGAAACTTTCAATTCGGTTCTAAATGTCCGCTTTTTTTACTTAAAACCGGATGATTAAAATTTCTCAAGTGAAAAATATTTTGACGACAGATGCGGACAAGTAAATTCAAATTATTGGTTTTATTGGGCATTGCGGTCTTACCTTCATTTCTGAAACGTCCGCTTTACCGGCTTTTTTTCGGTTACCGGATCGGCAAGCGTGTCAGGATCGGCTTTTCGATCATCGACGCGCGGGAATGTACGATCGACGACGATGTTTCGATCGGGCATTTGAACGTCCTGATCGGCATTAAAAAACTTTCGATCGGTGACCATACGCGCATCGGACATCTCAATATTATTCGCGGCGGCGATGAGGTGCGGCTCGGGCGCTATACGGAAATTATTCGGCTGAACGAGATAAATTCGATTCCCGATCCGGTGATCGTAACGCCCGCCGACCCGCGCTTTATTCTCGGCGATGGGAGCGTCGTGACAACTTCGCATAAAATAGATTTTACCGATCGGGTTGAATTCGGCAAACGCGTGATTTTGGGCGGCAGAAATTCGTCGCTCTGGACACATAACCGGCAGAAAACAAAACCGATCATCATCGGCGATTACAGTTATGTCGGTTCGGAAATTCGGATCGCGCCGGGCGGTGAAATTCCGCCGAAATG
Source organism: uncultured Acidobacteriota bacterium (assembly GCA_902826505.1). Taxonomy (GTDB): domain Bacteria; phylum Acidobacteriota; class Blastocatellia; order Pyrinomonadales; family Pyrinomonadaceae; genus JAFDVJ01. The sequence continues at coordinate 3,598 of CADEFG010000148.1, read as the reverse complement.
TATTGTCGGGATCGGTTCGGTGATTACCAAAAAGTTTGAGGACGAATATTTTTTAATCGCGGGCGTACCGGCAAAAGCCGTCAAAGAACTGGACGAGGACGGCAAGTTTCTGACCGAGTACAAAACGCGTCCCGATTTGCCCGAAGAAATTTAAAGAATGGATAAGTTACTCGCAATTTCCTGCTTTCTGACCGCGCTCGCGGTGATGATCCTGACCTTTCCCGAAGGACTTGTCGCGATTTCTCTAACGATGGTTTTTTCGGTCATAATTATTGTTTTTATCCGTCAGAATGAAGAAAGCAAGTTTTTAATTCAAATTTTTCTCGTCGCGCTGCTTGCCCGGATTATTTTCGGCACGTTTCTGCACGTTTTTAATTGGCGCGAATATTTGGGCGGCGATGCTCTGACCTACGATTTTGCCGGACAAAGAATTTTAGATGTCTGGTTCAATTATGCTCCGGCAAATGATTATTTGAGTCAAAGGTCTTTAAGCACCGCCACGCCGGGCTGGGGAATGAATTATTTAACGGCGATCATTTATATGTTCGTCGGGCGCAATATCTTCGCGGCACAATCTTTTTGCGCCGTCATCGGCGCGGCGACCGCCCCGATGGTTTATCTTTGCGCATATAAAATTTTTCGGAATCACAGAGTCGGCAAAGTCGCCGCTTTGATGGTCGCGCTGTTTCCGGCATTTATTATCTGGTCGGGGCAATTATTAAAAGACGGGCTGATCATTTTTTTGCTCGTGCTGGCAATGACGATGGTCATGCAATTACAGCAAAACCTGAATTACTGGGCAATCGCGCTCTTGATCTTTTCATTGTTCGGGATTCTCTCGCTCAGATTTTACATCTTTTATATGGTCGCGATTTCTGTTGCCGGAAGTTTTCTGATCGGGCAGAGCGGTTCAGTTAAATCCATCGTCAGAGGCTTTGTGGCGCTGATCGTCCTCGGGCTTGCTTTAACTTATCTCGGAGTTTTAAGAACGGCGACCGAGAATTTCGATAAGTTTGGCAGTCTTGAAAATGTTCAGCGAAGCCGTAATGATCTGGCGCGTTCGGCAGAATCCGGTTTCGGCGGCGACATCGATGTTTCAACGACCGAAGGCGCAATTACGACGATTCCGATCGGCTTTAGCTATTTGATGCTGGCGCCTTTCCCGTGGCAGATGGCGAATTTGCGGCAAGCCATTACGCTGCCCGAAATGATCGTCTGGTGGTGTTCGATCCCGCTGCTGATTACGGGACTTTTTTACACCGTCAGAAACCGTTTACGCGGCGCGATCTCGATCCTGATCTTCACTTTGATGCTGACGATCGCCTACTCGATCTTTCAGGGAAACGTCGGCACGGCATATCGCCAGCGCACGCAGATCCAGGTGTTTTTGTTTATTTTTATCGCCGTCGGCTGGACGCTCAGACAGGAAAAGAAAGAAAATCGGAAAAATCAACAGCTCGAAAAACAAAGGAGATTAGACAAACATCTGCGAGAATCAAGAATGATTGGTTCAGCTCCAACTACCGTAAAATAATGTGTGGAATTGTCGGTTTTGTAAATTCAAACTCACGCGCGGCAAGTCGTGAAATATTAGAGCGGATGAACACTTGCATCGTTCATCGCGGACCTGACGAGGACGGTTTCTATCTAAAAGAAAACGTCGCGCTCGGAATGCGCCGGTTGGCGATCATCGATCTGGCGGGCGGACAACAGCCGATCTTTAATGCCGATAAAACGACGGCAATCGTTTTTAACGGCGAGATCTATAACTTTCAGGCGCTAAAAAAAGATCTGGAATCACGCGGGCACGAATTCTATACAAATTCCGATACCGAGGTGATCGTTCACCTTTACGACGAATACGGCGCGGATTGCGTCCAGTATTTGCGCGGAATGTTTGCGTTTGCGATTTGGGATTTACGCGATAATTCGCTCTTTATCGCGCGCGACCGCGTCGGCAAAAAACCGCTTCTTTTTTCGCATCAGGAAAACGGCGATCTGATCTTCGGTTCCGAATTTACCGCGCTTCTCGCGCATCCAAGCATCTCGCGCGAGGTCGATTTCGAAGCGATCGACAGCTATCTTTCGTATCTTTGCGTGCCCGCCCCGCAAACCGCTTTCCGGCAAATCCGTAAGCTCGAACCAGCACATTGGCTACGCTGGCGTGACGGTCGGATCGAAACAAAACGCTACTGGCAGCCGGATTTTTCAAAAAAGATCAAGATTTCCGAGGAAGAAGCGATCGAAGAAACGACGCGGATCTTGCGCGAAGCCACCAAGCTGCGGCTGATCTCGGAAGTTCCGCTCGGTGCGTTTCTGTCGGGCGGCGTCGATTCTTCAACGATCGTCGCGCTGATGGCGCAGGAAAGCTCGGCGCCCGTCAAAACATTCTCGATCGGCTTTGAAGAACAGGATTTCAGCGAACTCAAATATGCGAAACGAGTTGCCGAACATGTCGGCGCCGACCATCACGAATTTATTGTCAAACCGAATGCCATCGAGGTTTTACCGATTTTAGTCGAGCATTACGGCGAACCTTACGCGGATTCTTCGGCGATCGCCACTTATTACGTTTCCCGCGAAACTCGCAATCATGTGACGGTTGCTTTAAATGGTGATGGCGGCGATGAAAGTTTTGCCGGTTATGAACGCTACTATGCGATGCGCTTGGCTGAAAAATATCATAAAATTCCGCGCTTTTTGCGGCAGAATTTTATTCAACCGGCGGTTGATTTCGCGCCTGTTAGTGAAACCAAACGAAGCCGTGCACGGGATTTAAAACGCTTTATCAAAACCGCGAGCTTGCCGCGCGTCGAAAGATATTTCCGCTGGGTAAACAGTATTGACCGGCAAACGAAAGAGAATCTTTATACCGAGGAATTTAAGAGTCTGGTGGCAAAGAACGAATCTTCTGATTTTCTCGACATCTGGTTTAGTCAGGTGAATGGTTTGGGAATTATTGACACCACGATGTTTGTTGATCAAATGACCTATTTGCCCAACGATCTACTGGTTAAAGTTGACATTGCTTCGATGGCGGTTTCGCTCGAAGCGCGTTCGCCTTTTCTCGATCACGAGCTCATAGAATTTGCCGCCAGTTTGCCCGAAGAATTAAAACTTCAAGGCGTCGAAACAAAATCTCTGCTCAAAAAAGTTGCCAGCCGGCTTGTTCCGCGAGATGTTCTATATCGTAAGAAAATGGGGTTCGGCGTACCGTTTATGCACTGGTTCAGAAACGATCTGAAAGATTTTCTGCGGGAAACTTTGCTTTCTGAAAAATCCTTCAAACGACAATTTTTTAAACCCGAAGCGCTGACAACTTTGGTCAACCAGCATATCGAAGGAAAAAGAGATAACACGCTTGCTTTGCAAACGCTTCTGATGTTGGAATTGTGGTTTCAAAAATTTATCGATTAAACCCGAATGAAAAACAATACTCAGCCGAAAAGTCTTCTATTAGGCGCAAATGACCGGGCTATGTTTAGTATGGCAAGGCAACTGCGAAAGAAAGGTTTTCGCGTTGAAGTTGCGGATTGGATTTCGCTGCAGGTGCAAAAATCACGTTTTATCGACAAATATCATCGTCTCAGTAACGGCG
>CADEFG010000147.1:3686-9404 GCA_902826505.1 uncultured Acidobacteriota bacterium | reverse complement strand
GACTCCGGCACCCGTTCCCGAAGGACTCATGGTGCGGTTGAAATCCGACATCGTAAACTGCGTCACCTTGTCGCTTAATCCTTGAACGACCATTTCATCGTAAAACGCGCGCATCGCCTGGCTCATCTGCGCGAGCAACCCGGAATGAGTCGAAAATTGAAGACTGTGCGTGTCGAACCCGTTGATCTGACAGAAGAAAATTTGCCGATTGACATTCAGATCGCCGCGCTTTTTGATCAGCCGCGCAACTTGTTTGAGCTGATTGCCGATGCTTGAATTAGGGAACGGCACGGTAATTTCCTGAGATGTTTGGAGCGGAGAATTGACGGCGATCGCCTGATTGGTGATGTGGCTTGCCGCCGCGATCAGTTCGGAACTGAGATCCTGCGTCCGCAAATTGTTGAGCGCCGCCAATTGCGCTTGCGAATCAACGGTCGCATCGTATCCCTGCGGGTTCAAAACCTGATTCAAACCGGTCGGCGCGGCGGCAATCGCGAGCGGCAGAGTCGTCTGTCCGGCGGTAAAAAGCTGCGCACCCGCGATCGAGGTGATCATCGGAATCAGCGAACCCGGATTGTCCGGCGCGGTTCGCTGGTCGGAAAGCCGTCCGCCCCAGCCCGAAGGAACCTGCTGGTCGCTGCGCCCGCTTTGAAATTGAGCCGCCTGATCGGAATGAGAGTACATATTGTAGGGCTTCGGGTGCGAAAAATCGTACATCTGTGCTTTCGTCGTCGGCTTCGCCAGCGTCCCGACATTCGTTACAACCGCTAATTTATTCTGTCCCCAAAGCTCATAGAGCCCGTTGTTGGCGCCCGCGCCTAAAGCCGGATGAAAACCGTAGGTCAGATTGCCCATCCGCGGCACGGCAAACGGCAGAAGAACATTTTGCGTGAGCGCCAAACCCTGATCGCTTCTTAAGCCGGCATACGCCGCATAACTGCTCAGATTGGCGTCCGTGTGAAGCGGAACGACGGTATTATTACCGTCGTTGCCGCCGAGCAAAAAGACGCAAACCAGCGCCCGGTAATCGCCCGGGACGGTTGTTCGCGCTTTTTCCACGTCCGCTTTTTGCGCCATTGCGCTCATCAAACCGAAATGCCGCATTTGGGATGCCAGCGCCGTCATTGTCAAAGCACAGCCGGATTTGATCAAAAACTCTCTTCGATTGCTCATAATTCCTCAAACTAAAAACCAAAAATTATCTTTGCACCTGATATTGCGACGAGGTCACAATCAAATAAACAGCTCTTTGCACCCGCAAAAGCGGATTTGATTCGGGAACCGTCAGCACGACATTCTGAATCGTGCTTCGCATTTGCGCCGACATCGCGCCGTGCATCAACTTCTGGTTAAGCGCGTCCATCAATTGGTTGCCGCTCGGGTCGGCTTCGGCGAAGGTCTGCAAATCCGCCAAACTGATCGACGTTCCGAGCGTCACACGCCGGTTCGGGTTGACGTCGATCCGATTAAAAATAATCGTGTTCCCGAAATTTATCCGCGTCACGGATGTCCCGGTCGTAAAAAGCGCAAATTCGGGTCCTTTAAAAGCAGTTCCCGGCACCACGTAATCCGGCGGGTAGAAATTGAAAACCGTCGGCGACATAAAGGCAATTTGTCCCATCGCACTTGTTTCCGTTGAGACCACGCCATCGCTCAAAAGCGAACGGTCTGCCGAACGCACATCAAAGTGCCGCGCAAGATTGGTCAAAAAAAGAACGGGTTCGCGCAGTTTGCCGTAGCGCGGATCGGTTTTCGCGTCGCCGCGCGCTTCGGGATCGAGCAGAATCGCTTTGATGACTTCCTTCATCTGCGTCGGATTCGTTCGATTGGCATTAAAGACCGCCGCGATTCGACCGACATACGCCGGGGTCGGGTCGCCGGTGACAAGCTGCTGGATCAAAAACTTGCTGACAAACTGCGCGACATTCGGATGATTGTAAATATTATCCAGCGCCTGATTGAGCGAATTGTTCGCGTAAGTCGTGATCGCCGTTCCCGTGCAGCCCGGGCACGCCGCAATATTGGTCGTCGTCGAACCCGGATAGGTCAGCAAAGTCTTTGCCGATAGCTCGTGATTATTCGGATTTGTAATAATCATCGGATCGATAAAGTTCGGTGCGCCCGGCACCCGGCTCGGACACTGGGTTCCCGAGACTTCGCATAAATTCCAGCCTGTAAATGTCAGGGTGAAATTATTGACCGTATTTTGGTCATAGGTTGGGATCGGCTGGTTGGTGGTCTGGTCAATAATGACCTTTCCTTCGTTATCGAGCATAAACAAACCGATGTTAAAAAGCTGTAAAACCTCGCGGGCATAGTTTTCGTTCGGCGCAAACCGCGTCGAATTACGCATATTCAGATAACCGCCCATTCCCGGATTGAGCGTCATTTCCTGCATCAATGTCCGCCAGTTACCAAAAGCGTTTCTGCTCAAAACCTTATGATAGGCGGTCAGATGGCTCGATTGCTGAACTTCAACGCCGGAAATTACCCAAAGCTGCGCTAACGCCCACGCGACGCGGTGTCTGAGCTGCGCGTCGCCGTAAAAGGCTTCTTTGTAAAACCAATTCTGCACCGGATACATCGTGTAGTGGTTGGCAAAACAGAGCGGATCGGGGTCGGGAACGCCGCCATCGATCAATCCGTTGCAATCGGCTGCCGGGTTGGTCGCTCGCAACGAAAAAACCGGATAAGGATTAGCGGTTGAAGGATAAGGTGTTTCAAATTGTTCGGCGAGCCAGGTGCGCAGTCCGATCCGGCGGATCCGATCTTCCAAAGCCGCCGTCGGTCCAAAAGTCGCCTGTTCCAAAAAACGGGTTCGGTCGCCCGACCAACGATAACCGATAATATTCGTTTCATCGGCGGGTTGTTTCGAGGCGGAAAGATCGGTCGACGCCGAAAAGGATTTCGGAACGGTGCCGCCATCATCTTTGATGTCGCCGCCGACTTTTCCTAAACCGAGCCGCACGCGGTTGCTTTCCAACCCGCGCCACGCCGCGCTGACCAGCAGCTCGCCTTCCGCCATTGGTTGTTCACCGTCCCTCGTTTCGTCGCCTAATTTGAAGATCAGCGCGTAGATGCGGTTGCGGCGGTCGATCAATTTGAGACCCAAGACCGGAAAACTAAATCGTCTGCCGTTCGAATCTTCGCCATAGACGCGAAAAGCCGAAGCGCTTTCGCCGCTCAGCAATTCGAGATTGGTGACATACAAGATCACTGTGGAATACGGATCAAACGAATCGCCCGGCGCGGTCGGTAGCTTGTCGCCCAAAGATTTGTTTGTTTCGCGGACGGCGAGTGCGCGTGTCGAACCCGGCGCAGTTAATAAAACCGGAGTCGGCGAATTGGGGTTCGGATCGGTTTGTGCCGGCACCGAAAAAGCCAAAAAACAGCCGATAAATAAAATACCCGATATTTTTCGGAGATCATTTAGGAGATCATTTAATTGTTTGCGATTCATACCTTTAGCGTCTTTGTCTGTTTGATCGAAAATAAGAAAATAATTATTAAAGTTTAGTTAAGATGGGTCGAAAGGAATGACCGGCATCGCTAACGGCGTATCCGTGGCGTAGCCGAAATACCAGGAAGAAACAATCCCGCTCGCGCTATTCATGATCCACCAGCTTGAATCGCTCGGACGAAAGACGGCAATATCGGTTTTGCCGTCGCCGTCATAATCGCCCGGCACCGGTTTATCGGTGGCGAAACCAAAATCGGTTTCCGTTTCAACGCCCGAACTGCTTTGCTTGATGCGCCAGAGAAGTCTGCCCGCCTGACCTTTGGTGCCCGCGAAATCGGTTTTGCCGTCGCCGTCATAATCGCCCGGCGTCGGCACATCGACGTTTAAGGATTGTACCATGTCCGGAGTCGTATAGGCGACATTATAGGGCGGAAACCAAACTTTGAAGGTTTGATTGCTAAAGACGGCGATTTCGCTTCGACCGTCGTTGTCATAATCGCCGGGAATCGGTGTCGGAATCACATTACAAGTATCGCCGACGGTTTTGCGGATCGTGTCGTTATCCGGGTCGCCGATAAAATAAATGCTTATAAAACAGCTTTCGTTCGGGTCCTGGCTGATATTTACTTTATAAAGCTGGGCGATTTCGGCGCGTCCGTCCCCGATATAATTCCGGTTGAATTTATTGTAGCCGCCGATCTCCCACTCATAAACGAGAATCTGATAGCCGCCCGAGCTTTTGCTTAACCACCAATCATTCGCATCGCCGGTTTCAAAATTCCACCAACGATAAATCCCGACATCGGTTTTCCCATCGTTATCATAATCAGCCGGCGCCGGCACATCGAGCGTGCGTCCCCATTGAACGACACTTGTCTGCGCGGTTTGAGTATTGAGAAAATACCAGTAAGAAGGTTGGGGCGCCAGCTCTCCCGCCCGCGAGCCTTCTCGATAAACCGCAATGTCGGTTTTGCCGTCGCCATCGAAGTCAAGTTTATAGCTGTGATCGGTTGCGGAAACGCTTTGTGCCAGGAGCAGACAAATACAAAAAACAAAACTTACCCGTAAAGATCTCATGATGATGGTCTCCCGTTTGTTCAATTAAAATTGGATGCAAATTAAATTTTTTTTTATTCTAACATATTAAAAAGCGACGGAGTCGGAATAAACAGGTAATCCGGATTTGCCAAATTTTCTTTCAACGGTTTTCGCAAGTTATTCGCTTTTGCTTCAAGCCAATGACTGAACGTGTCTGGTCACCGCGGCTGATCGTGAAAACCGCCCGTCAACGCCCATTGCTGTGACCCACGGCGTGCGCTGCTCTTCGACAGAGCGGCGCGTGCGGCGCACTCTGTCAGCCAAACGGAACTCCGCGGGTTTGCGCACAGCTTTTCTGCATAAAGTAAAGAAATTTGCCAAACCGCCAATTGTTTGACGATAAAATACACTTTCGGTTATTTTATAAATGCCTGCTCGTAAAAGTCCTTAAATTATCTAAAAAAATCTAAAAAAACGTAAATTAACTCAAATCAAGTTTACTTTGTGCGAATGTCAGCGGCAATTTTCGCAAAGTCGATCGGTTTCGGGCTGATTCCTTTTGGAACGAGATTGTTGAAAGGCGAAATCGATCGTTCTCAAACATTATTTTCCTCCGAATTGATATTGGTTACGGATTTTGCGTTTTAAGATCAATTGATTTCAATTAAATGCTCCGAGCCGTCATCAATTAAAGGGATTTCCTCATTTTGCAGTTCTTTTCCGTCAAATCGAAGGCTCGAAGGTTTCTCTGAAAAATCATATCGAAAGATGTAAGTTGTCCGACCAAAACGATAGATCAACTCGCTTTTCCGCCAAGCGTGCGGAAAATGCGGATTGATCATTAAATTATTGCCGCGTTTTTGCAAACCGAACATAAATTCCGTGACGGCGCGATACGCCCACGCCGCCGAGCCCGTGTACCAGCTCCAGCCGCCGCGCCCGACGTTGTTTTTGGTATTGTGAATGTCAGCCGTAAAAACATACGGCTCGTTTTTATAGCGGTCGGCTTCTTCGAGATTTCTGGCGTGATTGATCGGATTGATGAGCGCGAAAAGTTCCGCCGCCAGATCGGCTTTTCCCGCCAGTGCATAGGCAATGATCGTCCATAATGCGCCGTGCGCGTACTGTCCGCCGTTTTCGCGCACGCCGGGAACGTAGCCTTTGATATAGCCGGGTTCGAGCTTGCCTTTATCGAACGGCGGCGTGAACAATAAAATAAT
>CADEFG010000147.1:0-3676 GCA_902826505.1 uncultured Acidobacteriota bacterium | reverse complement strand
TTTCGCGTTTGATCAGATGTTTTTCGACCGAATCGAGCGCCCGCTGAGTCCGATTACTTTCGCCCGCGCCGGAAATCACGCTCCAGCTCTGCGCGATCGCATCGATCCGGCATTCGTCGTTTTCCTTTGAGCCGAGCGGCGTTCCGTCGTCAAAATAAGCGCGCCGGTACCATTCGCCGTCCCACGCGTTTTTCTCGATATTTTTTTGCAGCGCGGCGGCTTGCCCGCGATATTTTTTCGCCGATTCAATATCACCCGCAAGTTCACAGACCGGCGCAAATTCCTCCAGCACCGCGTATAAAAACCAGCCGAGCCAGACGCTTTCGCCCGTGCCGTGAAGCCCGACCTGATTCATTCCGTCGTTCCAATCGCCCGAACCCATCAGCGGCAATTTATGTTTGCCGAATTTCAAACTGCGTTCAATGGCGCGGCGGCAATGCTCGAAAAGATTCGCTTCTTCGTCCGAAACCGCCGGTACGATGTACATATCTTCCTCGCCGTCGTTTAATTCGCGGGCTTCGAGAAAAGGCAGGTTTTCCTGCAAAATGGCGGTGTCGTTCGTCGCCTTTAAATAATGCGCCGTGACAAAGGGAAGCCACAGCAGATCGTCGGAAATGCGCGTTCGCACGCCGCGCCCCGTCGGCGGATGCCACCAATGCTGGACGTCGCCTTCTTTGAATTGACGCTCGGCGGCAAGCAATATCTGACGGCGGACGATTTCGGGATTCGTATGAACAAGCGCCATCACATCCTGCAGCTGATCGCGGAAACCGAACGCGCCGCCCGATTGATAAAACGCCGAACGCGCCCAAACACGGCAAACGAGCGTTTGATACAAAAGCCAGCGATTAACCAGTAAATTCACGGATTCGTCAGGCGTTTTTATTTCGACCCGCGTTAAAGTGTGATCCCAGAAGGCTTTGACCTCATCAAGCGCGCGGTAGCACGCTTCGACCGCGCGGAACCGCTGAACGATTTCCCGCGTTTGATCGTCGGTTTCGGTTTCGCCGAGCAGAAAAACGATCACGCTCGTTTCACCGGATTCGAGTTCGAGATTCGTCTGCGTCGCAAAACACGGGTCTAATTTCGGGTTGCATTGATTCAGAAGACCGGTTCGCGTCAAAGCTAAAGGATTTTCGAGCGAACCGTTTCTGCCCAAAAATTCGCGCCGGTCGCAGGTGTGTGAATCGATTTTCGCATTCGTCGCCAAAAAAGCGGAACGACCCGCAAATTCATTATTGTAGCGGTTATACGCAAATAAAATTTGATGATTGGTGTCGATCGCCGTGACGACGGTCGGCGCGGATTTCTCACGCTGAACGCCTAAAATAAGCTCGGAAAAATGCCAGAGCGAAATTTTTCTCCGTTTATTCGAGTTGTTCTCGATCCGCAGCAAAGCGATTTTGACCGGCGCATCGAGCGGCACAAAAAACATCGTGTCGTGTTTGATGCCGTTCGTATTGTGCAAAAACTGCGAATAACCCTGCCCGTGTTTGACGACAAAGGTTTTTTTCGATTCGAGCGGCGCGGGCAGCGGCGACCAGCTTTCGCCGGTTTCTTCGTCGCGCAGGTAAAACGCTTCCGACGGCGAATCCGATACAAAATCATTCGTCCAGCTCGTCAGACGGTTTTCGCGGCTGTTCACCGACCACGTGTAACCCGCGCCGTTTTCCGAAATTTGAAAACCGAAATCCGCGCCGTTGGCAATGACATTAAGCCACGGAGCCGGCGTTTTCTGCCCGTTTTTCAAAGCGATCACGTATTCGCGTCCGTCTTCGGTAAAACCGCCGAGACCGTTGAAAAATTTAAGCGGCGGAATCCACGGTTCTTCGTTTGGATAATTTTCCGGCGCGGTATTCGGAATAAATTTGGCGGCGAGTTCTTCGCGTTTCGCGGTTTTTTTCAATTGCTCGACGACCGTTCCGCTTTCCGCTTCAAAAACGACGCGGGCAAGCGCTTCGAACAGCCGTGCATCTTCTTCGGGCAGCAGATTTTTTCGCAAAATAAAGATCCCGCCGGGTTTCGTCAGCCAATGCTGAAAGCCGCCCGTGCGCACCGCCAGATTGATCTCGTCCTGGACGCTTTGGGCGTAGCTTTCGGGATGCAGATTGAGAATCACGAGATCAAACCGTAAACCTTTTAAGCGCAGATATTCCTGCCCGCGAAGCATCTGTTTGACAAACCCGAGGTCGTCCGCCGATTTTACCTTGACCAGCAAGATCGGCAAATCGCCGCTCACGCCGTAAGCCCATAAATTCGACTGCACGCGGCTATTCTGACGGATAATCCAATTATTGGCGCGAAAATCAGCCGCCGAATATAAAAGCCGCGCGGCAATTGTTTGAAACGCCATCGCTTCATCGGCTTCGATTTGCAGATGTCTTTGTTCGACCCGCGATTTCGTCCAAGTCATCGCCGACTCGCGTTCGAAAATATGCGGGTTATTGTATTTATCGGCAAGCCGCACGGCTTCGTCGCGCGAAAACGCGATGCCGGTCGAAAAACAAACGCTTGCCTTGCTCTGCGGCGGAATTTTCAAATGGTAACGAAGGCTGAAGATCGGGTCTAAAACCGCGCCGATCGTTTTTGAAAGCGGCTCGTCGTTCAAAATTACCAACGGATTCCTGGTCGTTCGGTTGCGCCCGAGAAATCTGGCGCGGTCGGTTTCAAATTCGACCGCCCCGACGCGCGTTCCTTCGACGATTGCGGTGTGAATTGCGAAAACTTCGCGGTCTTTCTCCGAACGCGGACGCCGCCGCGCCAAAATCGCTTCTTCGGATTCGATAAATTCGGTTTCGACAAAAAGATTGCTGAACGCCGGATGCGCCGCGTCTGCCGCCGCCGTGTTAAGCACGATCTCCGCATAGCTCGTCACCAGAATTTCACGCGGTTTGTTGGTTTCGTTGATCAGCGTGACGTGACGCATTTCGACATTATCTTCCGATGAAACAATAATTTCCGTCTGCGTCGTGATGCCGAAATCGCGGCGGCGAAAAACAGCGCGGTCGTCGCTGAACGCGGCTTCGTAAGAATCCGGTTTAGAGCAGACGGGCTGAAAAGCCGCCGACCAGAATTTTTCCGTCTCGCCCGCCTCGCTCAAATAAATAAAACTGCCCCACGAATCGCGCACCGCGTCTTCGCGCCAGCGTGTCACCGCCAGATTTTCAGCCGTCGAAAATCCGCCGCCCGCATTGGTGATCATGACCGAATAATTACGGTTCGAAAGCATCTGAATTTGCGGAATCGCGGTATTCGGAGATTTGAAGACGCGTCTGGCGACGACCGGCAATTTACGGCGATTTTCGGCGATCGAAACTTCCTCACGGTTTGTTTCGATGAGCGGCGCGTTTTGGACGGCGCGTTCCTGAAGCAGAATTTCAACCGATTTTACGAGCGGGTCGCGATGAAACCGGCGCTGCATGATATTGTCGTGCAGAACATTATGGAGCGCGATAAAGCTCATGCCCTGATGATGCGCCATATAATTTTTGACGATCGCGAAGTTTTTGCCTTCGGGCACTCGTTCGGGCGTAAAATCAAGCGATTCGTAACAGCCGTAATTGCCGAGCGCGTCCGTTTCTTCGAGCCTTTGCAGATTTTTGATTGCTGCTGCCGGGGCAATGACCGATGCCAGAACGGTCGCGTACGGCGCAATCACTAAATCCGCGCTCAAACC
>CADEFG010000146.1:2721-9406 GCA_902826505.1 uncultured Acidobacteriota bacterium | reverse complement strand
TTGCCGATGATGACGGCGACGGCCGGAGCGACGTGGCAATCTTTCGTCCGTCGGTCGGCGAGTGGTGGATTTCAAGAAGCACCGCCGGTTTAATCGCTTTTCAGTTCGGCAGCGCCGCGGATAAGATCGTGCCGGGCGATTATACGGGTGACGGCAAAGCCGATGCGGCTTTTTGGCGACCTCTCTCGGGCAGCTGGTTTATCCTGCGCTCGGAGGACAACTCGTTTTTCTCGTTTCCGTTCGGCGCGGCGGGCGATCTGCCCGCGCCGGGCGATTATGACGGCGACGGCAAATTTGACGCGACCGTTTTCCGACCGGCAATTTCGACCTGGTTTGTCCAACGAACGGCTGCCGGAACGCTGATCACGAATTTCGGAGCATCCGGCGACACGCCTGTCCCTTCAGCTTTTATTCATTGATAAACACAAAAGCCGGAAAAGTGCGACGCGACGAATGTTCCGCCGGAAGCCGGATTTATCCGAACATTCGGAAAACTAACGCTTAAGGAGAAAATTTATGACAAAAGAACCTATTCTACGCTGTTTCTGTATTGCCTCGATCATCGTTTTTCTGACCGTCGCAACCGCTTTCGGACAAACAACGGCGTTTAGCTATCAGGGACGCCTGAGTGAGATGGGCGCGCCCGTCACGGGAATTCGTTTGTTTCAATTCACGCTTTTCGACGAAAACGGCGCGGCGATTCCGGGCGCGGTGATTCAGCAGAGTTTAATGGTTACGGCGGGCGTTTTTAATACGAGTCTCGATTTCGGCGCGGGTATTTTTCCGGGCGCGGATCGAAGCCTTGAAATCGCCGTCAAAGTAAACGCCGCCGATCCGTTCACGATCTTAAACCCGCGCCAGACGATTCTGTCCGCGCCGTATGCGATCAAAAGCAAAACGGCGGAGAATGCGGCGCAGCTCGGCGGCGTTGATGAGGCGCAATTTGTCCGGCAGGACGCGGGCGGAAACGTTTCGCTGGCGGGCGGATTGACAGTTAACGGCGCGCTCTCACTCAACACGGTCAACGCCGCGACGCAATACGATCTCGGCGGTCAGCGCATTTTAGGGAATGCCGGAAACAGCAATCTTTTTGTCGGCACGGGCGCCGGTGCGGCAAACGCGGGAAGTTTTAATACATTCGTCGGCAATCTCGCGGGCAATGCCAACACCGGCGGCGTTGCCAATTCGTTTTTCGGCAACACCGCCGGATTTCGGAATACGACGGGCGCGAGCAATTCATTCTTTGGCGCGGGTGCGGGCGCGGGAAATGTGAGCGGCAACAATAATGCGTTGTTCGGCAATTTGACCGGAGTAAACAACACCGCCGGTTTCAATTCTTTTTACGGCGCGGCGGCGGGACAAAATAACACGACCGGCAACAGCAACGCGTTTTACGGAAGCAGCGCGGGATTTAATAATACGACCGCCAATGACAACACCGTGTTCGGTGCCGAAGCCGGATTTAACAATCAAACCGGAGCCAACAACGCATTTTTCGGACGACTCGCCGGATACGCCACGACCGCTGGCAACAATGCATTTTTCGGCGCATTCTCGGGGTTATCAAATACGGCGGGGAGCGGGAATTCATTTTTCGGATTCACGGCGGGCGCTGCCAATACGACGGGCACTTTCAACGCGTTCTTCGGCGCGGTCGCGGGCGGCGGCAATACGACCGGAAATGAAAATTCGTTTTTCGGCGACGGCGCGGGCGCAAATAACGTGACGGGCAGTTTCAACACTTTTGTCGGCAGACAAGCCGGTCTGAACAACGCGGCAAACAATAATTCGTTCTTCGGACATTTCGCCGGTCAAGCCAACACGACGGGCAGCGGCAATGCTTTTTTCGGCTTTGCGGCGGGACTCAGTAATACGAACGGCGGCGGGAATTCTTTCTTCGGTTTTCGGGCGGGCGAAGCCAACACGACCGGCGCTGACAATTCGTTTTTCGGGATCAACGCGGGTTTTAGAAATACGACCGGCAGCTTTAACTCGTTCTTCGGCGATCAGTCGGGCGGCAGCAACACGACCGGACAAAGAAACTCGTTCTTCGGAGATTCTGCGGGCGCAATTAATCAAACGGGCAGCGATAACGCTTTTTTTGGATTCAGAGCCGGATTTCGAACGACCTCGGGCAGCAACGCTTTTTTTGGGCAGAACGCCGGACTTGCCAACACGACGGGCAATAATAACAGCTTTTTCGGCGATTATGCGGGAGCCTCGCAGACCACCGGAAACTTTAATGTTTTTCTCGGCGCGCAGGCGGGAAGCAATAACACGACGGGCAATAACAATACGATCGTCGGCTTTAACAGCGCCGGCGGCTGCGACGTTTTCCCGTGCGGTTTTGTGATGACCGGCGGCGACAACTCTTTTTATGGCTCTCGTTCCGGTTTGGCGGCGGCGACCGGCGGTGGCAACTCGTTCTTTGGAAGCAGTTCCGGCGCGGCGAATACGACCGGAAACGGAAACGCCTTTTTCGGCGGCAACACGGGGCTTGCGAATATCACCGGCAGCAATAACACTTTGCTCGGCAATCTCGCGAACGTCGGCGCAAACAACCTGACCAACGCGACGGCGATCGGCGCGGGCGCGATCGTCGCAAGCAGCAATTCTTTAATCCTGGGCAATAACGCCAATGTCGGCATCGGCACTTCCGCGCCAAACTCGAAATTAACCGTCGTCGGTTTGATCGAAACGACGACGGGCGGCGTCAAATTTCCCGACGGCACGATTCAAACAACCGCCGGCGGCGGCACAAGCAGCGGGATTTTGAATCAGACGACGCTTCAAACGGGCGCGAATTTTAACATTGACGGCGCGGGCAGGGCAAACTTTTTTGACGCGAACGATTACCGCAGCGGCGACACTTCGCTTCTCAACTCGATCGGCGGCGTGCTGCGCGTCGGACTTGGTGCCGGAACCGGCGCGAGCGGCGGGCAAAATACTTTTATCGGCAACAACGCGGGCGACAATGCCGGAAATTCCGACAATAATACTTTCGTCGGTTATCAAGCGGGCAGACTCACAACCGGCATGCAAGGCGGCAATTCGTTTTTCGGCGCGTTCACCGGCAACAACACGCGCGGCGGATTCAATTCGTTTTTCGGCGCGAATGCCGGCGAGAAAACGACCGACGGCGCCAATAATTCATTTTTCGGCAAATCGGCGGGACAGGAAAACTTAACCGGCGGGAACAATGCATTTTTCGGGACGCAATCGGGCAATTCGAACACATTCGGTTCGGGCAACGCTTTCCTTGGTTTCAACGCGGGGTTTGCCAATACGGGCGGCAGTTTCAACACATTTGTCGGCACCGGTTCGGGCATCGCCAATACGGACGGCGGCGATAACACTTTCGTCGGCGCGGGAACCGGTCAGTTGAATCTCGCGGGCAACTTTAATTCGTTTTTCGGACGCGATGCGGGATTGAAAAGCACGACCGATTGGAACTCGTTTTTCGGCGCGGGCGCGGGCAAACAAACAACGAGCGGCGCGGGCAATACATTCTTTGGTTTCCAAGCCGGAGACGGAAACATCACGGGCAGCGACAACACGGCGATCGGTTACGGCGCGGGTTCGGCAATCGGTTTTACTAATCTGACCAATACGACATCGATCGGCGCAAACACCTCGGCAACGCAAAGCAATTCCGTGATTTTGGGAAGTAATGCGAGCGTCGGCATCGGGACGACCGCGCCGAAAACAAAGCTCGAAGTCACGGGCGGCAATATTCTGGTCGGCTCGCCGGGTCAGGGCATTATCTTAAAATCGCCCGACGGCGGAACTTGCCGGCTACTTTCGATCGACAACGCGGGCGCGATGACGCTGACGGCTCTCGCCTGTCCATAAAAAGGAGAAAAAACTATGACTAAGAAATCAATTTTACACAATATTTTCAGCGGCTTGATATTTGTCTGGCTGACGGCAAGCGCGGCATTGGCGCAAAACACGGCATTTACTTATCAGGGAAAATTGACTGACAGCGGAACGCCGCAAAGCACCTATCAGATGCAGTTTGCGCTCTACGATGCGCTGGCGGGCGGCGCACAGCTCGGTGCGACGATCTCGAATTCGGCGGTCGACGTCAATCAAGGCGTGTTCAATGTCACACTCGACTTCGGCGCAAACGTTTTTACGGGCGCCAACAGATTTCTGCAAATCTCCGTGCGCCGCAACGCGAACGAAGCCTACACGGTTTTAAGCCCGCGCGAGAAAATCGCTTCGGCGCCCTATTCGATTCGCACTTTGAATGCCGCCCAAGCCGATCTTGCACTCGATGCAAACAAGCTCGGCGGTTTGGAAGCAAGCGAATATGTCACGACTTCAACGGTCGGCAATTCGTTTATCAAAAACGCAACCACTCCGCAAACCGCAAATTTCAACATCTCCGGCAATGGCAGCGTCGGCGGCAATCTCGGCATCGGAACGAGCACGCCGACCACCAAACTGCAAGTGCAGACGAACGGTTACGGGATCACGCAAACGAACGGAGCAGTGACCGTCGGTTCGTTTATTACCAGCGCCGACGGCGGCAGCGGCTGGTTCGGAACGCGAACGAATCACCCGCTCAATTTTTTTACCAATGATTCGGTCGCGCAGATGACGCTCACCACGGCGGGCAATCTCGGGATCGGGACGAACACTCCAACCACAAAGTTATACGTTTTTAGTGCGATCGCCGGAGTGTCGGCGGTTTACGGCGAGAGCGCGACGGGGCGCGGCGTCTGGGGCAAGAGTTTCAGCAGTCGCGGCGTCTATGGCGAAAGCAATAGTCTCGAAGGCATTTACGGAATCAGTCTCTCAGGCGCCGGGGTGGCGGGTAGAAGCACCAGTAATTCAGGGGTTTACGGCGAAACGCAAGTTTCCAGCCTGACGGCGGCGGGGGTTTACGGAAAAGGCAGCGGCAGCGGTAGTATCGGCGTGATCGGCGAAGCGAATCTCAACAACGCCGTCGGCGTCTTCGGGGTCACCGCAAGCCCGACCGGCTTTGGAATTTATGCCCGCAACACGGGCGGGGGGCGCGCGCTTTTTGCCGAAGGCAATGTCGAGATCGTCGGAACTACCAAAACCAATATTCTTCAGATTACCGGCGGTTCCGATCTTGCCGAAAATTTCGAGATTGCCGGTGAGGCGCAACCCGGAATGGTCGTCGCGATCGACACGAACGGTCAACTGACAATCGCTCGCGGTGCTTATAACCAGCGCGTCGCGGGCATTATTAGCGGCGCGAACGGTCTCTCGACGGGGATGATCTTGCCAAATCTGACGGTCGAAAATTTCTCAATGCCGGTCGCGCTCAGCGGTCGGGTTTGGGTTTATTCCGATGCCCGGCGGCAAAAGATCAAACCCGGCGATTTGCTGACGACCTCAACGCTGCCCGGCTACGCGATGAAGGTCACAAATTACCGCAAGGCACAGGGCGCAATTATCGGTAAGGCGCTGACCGAACTAAAATCGGGCACCGGGTTGGTCCTTGTGCTGGTCACGCTGCAGTAACCGCCGTTAAATATTGGAGGAAAGATAATGAAAAACAAAGTAAAAATATCCGCGCAAATAAGTTTCCGGTTATTGCTGCTGATCGCGATTTGCGTTTTATCGGTTCCGACGAATGCTCAAACTTTGGCACCGAAAGGCATTCCCGGAGGATTTACGGCGATTGACGGCGACATTCTGCTGCCGACCAGCTATGTCGAATCGGTCATCAGGGCGCAGAGGCTTTCGCCGAATGCTCCGCAGGCGACCTACACCACGAATGTCTGGCGGAGCGGAGTTCCGCCGTTCGAGATTCGCGGCGTTGTTCCTTTTGAATTCGACGCAAATGTCAGCGCCGCCAACCAAAGCGCGATGATCAGCGCGATGGCGGTTCTGGAAAATGTGGCGAACGTGGATTTTCAGCAGTGTGCGAGTAATGTTTGCATCTTCAGCACGACCAACTTTGTCCATATTGCGAATTCGACGGGTAACAATTCGCAAGTCGGGATGGTCGGCGGCGAGCAATTCATCAATATCGCAAACTGGGAAACACAATTTATCATCGTCCATGAACTGATCCATTGTCTCGGCTTCTACCACGAACAGTCGCGACCGGATCGCAATAGTTTTGTGCAGATCAACTGCGCGAATGTCCAGGGCGGCTGCAGCGGCACGATTTACAACAACAACTTTGCCCTTTTAAGCAGTCTTATTTACGGAACTTACAACTTCGACTCGGTCATGCACTACAGTCAATGCTCTTTTTCAATCGATTGTCCGGCGGGCGCCAACTGCGCTTGTACCAACACGGTGATAACCGTGCTGGCTCCAAACCAAAATCAGCAGACCTTGATCGGTCAACGGACACATCTTAGTTCTTTAGACCGCGCGACCGTTTCATTTCTCTATCCTTTCGATGATTGGAAGATGCTTGATTGTGCCTACAACGGAAACAACGGAACGCCGAACGGCACTTTCAATCGTCCATATACGACGCTCGCGGCGGCGCTGGCGAACACGCCGCCGGGCGGCACGATCTGGGTGCTGAGAAACTGTACTTTCCCAACCGGGATTTACAATAATCAAGTGACGATCAAAGCCGCCCCGAACGTAGTTGCAACATTCGGAAATTAACCGCGCATTTAAAATCCGGCGCGATGAAATTCGAACCTCTGACATTCAGCAAAATGTCAGTCAGCAAAGGAGAAAG
>CADEFG010000146.1:0-2711 GCA_902826505.1 uncultured Acidobacteriota bacterium | reverse complement strand
GAGAAAGATGGTGGTAAATAAAAAGATTTTGGCTTCGGCGGCGGTTCTGGTGATGACGACGACCGTGATTTCGGCGCAGTCGGGCGGTATTTTTGCAATTTCGCAATCGGTGATCGCGTCCGGCGGCGGTCAGCAAACGACGAGCGGCGTTTTTTCGCTCGACAGCACGACCGCCCAATCGCTTGCCGGAGAAAATTCAACCGGCGGAATATTCGCCGTTCGCGGCGGATTTTGGCTGCCTGCCGTTGCGCCGACCGCCGCGCGGGTTTCCGTCGGCGGTCGCGTCCGCACCGCACAGGGCAACGGAATTCGCAATGTGATTGTCACTTTAACCGATTCTTCGGGCATCATTCGGACGGCGCAAACCGGCACGTTCGGCTATTTTAAATTTGACTCGGTGACGGTCGGCGGCGTCTATCTGATCGGCGTTTCCGCCAAACGTTATGTGTTTGATTCGTCAACCCAAATTCGCACGGTGCAGGAAGAAATTGGCGATTTGGAGTTTATCGCCGCTGATTTGTAAAGAGGACCGGAAAGAGAAAAAGTAAAATATTTGTAATTTCGCCCGATTTATTCAAAATTCATTCGCCGTATCAACTCAATAAAACGCGGCTCGCCGCGCAGATTGTTCCATTTCGGTTCGACTTTCAAAAAAACCATCAGGACATCTTTTTCGGCAAAACTCTTTTCCAGATAATCGAGGGCTTTTTCGCTTTCGCCGAGCGCGTTATAAATGAGCGCGAAATTATATGGCGGAACATAGTGATCGTTTGAAAATTTTAAGAGTTCGTCAAGCGCGGCGCGGGCTTCCGCCAAATTGCCCGACCTCGCTAAAGCAAATGTGCCGAATGCAGTCGATTCGGAACTGTTGGCGAAATTTTCCTGCGCTTTGCGGGTCGCGGCAAAGGCTTCGGCATACATTCCTTTCTCGATGTAAGCGCGCGCCGCAAACATATTAGCGAGCCGGTAATTCGGATTCAGCTCAAGAGTTTTCTGCAATCTGGCGATCGCTTCAGCGGTTTGACCGGCGTGCAGCAGAAAAAGTCCTTCGAGCGCATTGATGCGCAGATTCAGCGGGTCGATCTCGCGGGCGCGTTTTATTTTGGCGAGCGCTTCCGCATGGCGACCCGTATTGGAAAGTAAATGCGCGTAAAACTGAAGCGCGTCGGCACTGTTCGGATCAAGTTCGAGCGCGCGTTTATGTTGAATTTCGGCGGCGTTCCAATCCCAATCGTACCAGAACATAATGTGACCAAGATTGGCGTGGGCTTCGGCGAGCGTTTCGTCAAGTTCGACCGCTTTGTGCGCCGCCGCTTTCGCTTTCGGAAAAAATTCGTCCGGCGGCATATCGCTGCCGACGACGCTCCCGCGATAGGCGTCCGCAAGACCGGCATAGGCGAGCGCGTAATTCGGATCGGCGTCAATCGCCTGCTGAAAATATGAAATGCTTGTTTCGGTATCCGACTTGATTGCTCTGAGCAGGTAGAAACGCCCTTTCATATAAAGCTGATAGGCTTCGACATTCTCCGTGTAGTGCTTTTTCCGTCCGCCCGCCAGGCGAATTTTGAGCGCGGCGCCAACTTGTTCCGAAATCGAATCCTGGACCGCGAAAATATCGGTAAATTTTTCGTCGAATTGGGCTGCCCATAATTGTTTGCCGTCGCTCGTACGGAAAAGACGGGCAGAGATTCTGACACGGTTGTCCGCCGTTTGAATCGTTCCGTCGAGCACGGTTTCAACATCGAGTTCGCGTCCGGCACTCAAGGAATCCTGATCTAAAGCGGCGTAGCGGCTTACCGAACCGAGCGGGCGGACGATAATTTCTTCGCCGCCGAGTTTTGAAATCAAAGTGTCCGCGATTCCGAGCTCCAATGCCGCATTGCGGTTTTCCGTGCCGAGCGATTTGAACGGCAAAACGGCGATCGTTTTGATCGGCGACGAAACGAGCGGCGGCGGTGTTTGCCAAAAATAAAAAGCCGCGCTGACCGCCATTAATAAAATCAACGCAGCGAAAGCATAAATCTTTCCCTTCTGTTTTTCGGTCTTTGGTTTTTGGCTTTGGTCGGCTGCAGATTTCGGATTTTCGATTTCAGATCGAGTTTCAATCGGCAATTTGTCATTTGAAGTTTGTAATTCTGCCGTGTTCAACCCATCCGCGACCGCCGACGGCGCTGATATTTCGCTTTCTTCCTTACTTTCTTTCTGATCTTCGGTCGTCACTTCGGCGACGAATTTATAGCCGTGTCCCGGAACGGTCACGATAAAGCGGTGTTCGCCGGGTTTTTCGCCGAGGACGCGCCGCAAAACCGAGATGTTTTTGTTGAGATTGTTTTCTTCGACGATCGTATCGGTCCAGATTTCGCGCATCAATTCATCTTTTCCGATTATTTTTCCGCCGTTTTCGACGAAATAAAGAAGCGTGTCGAAGATCTTCGGCGTCAGCGGAATAATTTCGTCCGCGCCGCGTAATAACAGGCGTTTCGCGCTATCAACGCGGAATCCGCCGAACAGATAAATTGGTGGTTGAAGCTCGTTTTTCATCTTCGGTCAGAAACTTTCAGGAATTTTCAGCCCTTACGGAAAGATTTTCAGAACGCTGATTTGTGATTATGACATTCATCAGCACGGAATAAAAAGATCGGGCTGAAATAACAAAAAATAACTGAGGAAAATAAAATGAAAACTACATTCTTAAAAACTATCGGAACGAT
>CADEFG010000145.1 GCA_902826505.1 uncultured Acidobacteriota bacterium | reverse complement strand
TGCGGAGAGGTGCGAGAGTGGTTGAATCGGGCAGTCTCGAAAATTGCTGTACCCTAACGGGTACCGTGGGTTCGAATCCCACCCTCTCCGCCATCGGTTTACACGTTGTTTTGCTACGCAAAACGGTGTTAGTTGTTTGATATATGGTTGTATAAGTTCGGCTCGCCACATTTTAGTTTGCTAACAATTTAAGTTCGGGAGGAAACCAGATGCCTTTAGGTAAAAAGGTAACGGCGGAGTTTCTTGGAACTCTTTGGTTGGTCTTGGGTGGATGCGGAAGCGCGGTTCTGGCGACTGCCTATCCGACGCTCGGTATCGGATTCGCCGGTGTCTCGCTCGCTTTCGGCTTAACTGTACTGACGGGTGCTTATGCGTTGGGGCATATATCGGGTGGTCATTTCAACCCGGCTGTATCGCTCGGACTGTGGGCCGGCAAGCGGTTTCCGGCGAACGAGCTTTTGCCGTATATAGTCGCCCAGGTGCTTGGGGCGATCGCAGCGGCTGCAATACTTTTATTCATTGCGGGCGGCAAAGAGGGATTCGACTTGGCGGTAAACGGGCTTGCGACGAACGGTTTTGGCGACCATTCGCCTGGAAAATACGCGGTACAAGCGGCGTTCATTACCGAGGTCGTGCTGACGTTCTTTTTCCTGATCGTCATCCTGGGCTCAACTCACGGACGGGCGCCGAAAGGATTTGCCCCGATCGCGATCGGCTTGTGCCTGACGCTGATCCACCTGATCTCGATCCCGGTGACGAACACATCGGTCAACCCGGCGCGAAGCACGGGGCCGGCATTGATCTTGGCGTCGAAGACCGGATGGGCAGTCGGCCAGCTTTGGCTCTTTTGGGTCGCCCCGATACTTGGAGCCCTGCTTGCCGGATTCGTTTATCCATGGCTCGCCGGAGACGACGAGCCGCCGTCGAAGGCTGAACCGGTGGTCGGCGAAAAGTCGGCGGCCGAGCGAAAGGCCGATAACAACTAAATATTCGTTTCCAAGGAAAGGTGCAGGAGCGGTTGAACTGGCAGCACTGGAAATGCTGTGAACCTCAAAAGGGTTCCGTGGGTTCGAATCCCACCCTTTCCGCCAGAACGATTTTAGATTTGGGATTGTGGATTGCGGATTTTTGTCAAATCCCAAATCCGCAATCCACAATCCCAAATCACATACGGCTTCAGGCTCCGCACAAGGTTTGAGTTGTGAACCCCGCTAGACCGGGAACGGAGCAACGGTAGCAATTTCAGCTTGTGTTGCGGTTAAGTCTGAAGCCTCCAGTTTATAAAAGGTCAGAAAAATTTTGGTTTTCTGACCTTTTTTATTTTTAAATTTTTAATATTTGATTGACAGAAGAGAAAAGTTATATTATAAAAAAATGAACACTCGTTCGTTTTATGCCAAAACTTAGCCAAGAAGTCATCGCCGAAAAAAAATCGGTCATCGAATCCGCCGCTAAGGAATTGTTCATCAAGCAAGGCTTTCACGCGACATCGATGCGCGATATTGCGAAAACGGCGGATGTTTCGATCGGCAATTTGTATAATTACTACGAAACCAAAGAGCAGATTTTTGAATCGATCATCGGAAATTATCTGCAAATTATCAACAGCCGTTTGAAAAATATTTTTGCCGAGATCCAAAATCCGCTCGAACCGAATGGTTTATTAAAACTCGGCGGACTGGTCAAAAACATGATCGACCAGCATCAGGATTTTTGGCTTTTGATGTATATCGACGTGCTGGAATTTAACAACCAGCATTTTCGCCTGATGTTCGACGGTTTAAGCGCGAAACTGAGCGTTCGCTTTGCAAATGAGTTTAACGCCGCCAAATCAAACGGACTGGTGCGCGAAGGAATTGATCCGGCGGTTGCCTACACCGCCGTTTATATGCAGTTTTTTAATTATTTTCTGGTTGAAAAACTGTTCGGCGGAAATTCCCATTTCGGGTTGAGCGACGAGGACGCGATCAACGCGCTGACCGAAATTTTTTGTTTTGGCGTTTTAAGTAAATCGAAAATTGAAAATTAAGAAACAACCATTGTTTCTTTTAATTATTTTATAACCAAAAACGGACGTTCGTTTTTATTGCAATCTTAAAAGATTTCCGGAGGTAAGGATGATTCAAAAAGGATTATTATCGGCAGTTCTATTGTTATTATTTGGTCTGACCAATTTATTTGCCCAGGGCACGACCGGACAAATCAGCGGCACGGTCACCGACCCGAACGGTTCAGTGGTTTCAGGGGCAACTGTTAAGGTTACAAATCTGGAAACAAATTTAAGCCGTTCCGCAACAACCCACAGCGACGGCATTTATTCATTTCAGCTTTTGCCGCCGGCGCGCTATGCGGTTGAAGTTTCGGCGACCGGATTTACAACTTATAAAGCCGAAGTTTCGGTCAATATCACGCAGACCACCACTTTTGACGCGCAAGTTGCCGTCGGCAATGTCGATGATTTCGTGACGGTCGAAGCGCCGCTCGCGCAGGTTGAAACATCGCAAAACGGACGCGTCGTGACGGGCGAAACGCTTCGCCAGCTGCCCTTGCCGACCCGTAATTTTCAACAACTTCTGACGCTTTCGACCGGCGCGCAAAGCTCGCTTTCGAACAGCACCGATCTCGGGCGCGGCGACGCGACGATTTCGGTCAACGGTCAGCGCACGACCTCGAACAGCGTCCGCATCAACGGCGTCGATGCCAACTCGATCGGGACGAATTCGACACCGAATATCGCCGTTCCGGCAACCGACGCGATTCAGGAATTTATCGTGCAAACTTCGCTTTACGACGCTTCGAACGGACGCAACGCGGGCGGCAATGTCGAAGCCGTGACGCGCAGCGGCTCGAACGATTTTCACGGTAACGTCTATTATTTCCTGCGCAACAAAAGATTTAACGCAAACGAACCGTTTATCAAGGCGCGCGGTCTGGAAAAACCCGTCGCGACGCGCAATCAATTCGGCGGGACGCTCGGCGGGCGCATCGTCAAAGATCGCATTTTCTTTTTCGGTTCGTACCAAGGCACGAACGAACGCAACGGCGTTTCGCTTTTGAACAGTTTGACGAACCCGGCAATTCCCGCAGGTTTAACCGATTCGAACCGCACGGCGGCGCAGCTCGCGGCGGCGTTCAGCACGCCGGCGACGGCGACGACGGCGGCAGTTACGCTGACGGCGGCGCAGATTTCGCCGGTCGCGCTCGCTTTGTTAAATGCGCGGCTTCCGAACGGACAATTTGCAATTCAATCTTCGGGCGTGGCGGGCGCGACCGGGCTTGCCGCAGTCGTTCCGATCAACACGCCGCAATCGGGCATTTCGCGCTTCAAGGAAAATCAATTCAACGCCAACGGCGATTTTATTTTGACCGACAAACATAATATTTCCGCCAAATTCTTCGTCGCGGATAATCCGACTTTTCAGGCGAATTATAATTTTGCCGGGCTTGGAAACGGCGAACGGCAGTTGATCGGTTTCGGCGGCGATCTGACGATCAAACAGAAACTTTATTCGATCACCGACACATATATTTTTTCGCCGAACGTCGTCAATCAATTTCGCTTCGGCTTTAACCGTCTGCGCGTGACAAGCGTTCCCGAAGAACCTTTTACGGCGGCATCGCTCGGAATTACAAATCCGCTGGCGAGTCAGTTTCCGGGCGCGCCGACCGTGCGAATTCTCGGAGCGGATTCGGCGTTCTTCTTCGGCGGTTCGACGCTTGCCGATCAATCTTCGCGCATCAATGGCTATACTTTCGGCGATACGCTTTCGTGGACGGCGGGAAATCATCGTCTGCGTTTCGGCGGCGAATACCGCAAATCGACCGTCAAATTTTATTTCAACGCGTTTTCGCGCGGACAGATTCTTTTCTCCGATTCCTTTGTCGGCGCAACGCGGACGGCAACCGCGTTTCAAAACTTTCTGACGGGCGGAAGCAGTAATTTCGCAACATTGACGAGCGGACTTTCGCTGATCGGTTCGGGAACTTTCGATCGTTCGTTCCGCGTTTCGGATTTCAACGGTTTTGTGCAGGACGATTGGAAAATCAGCAAGCGTCTGACGCTCAATTTCGGTCTGCGTTACGATTTTTACGGTTTGCCGGTCGATGTTGACGGACGACTCGTGAATTTGATTCCGAGCCAGCTTCGGATCGGCACGACCGCTTCGCCGGCAACTGCGCCGAACGGCTTGGTGCAAGCCGCAGGCGGACAAATTCCGGGAATTCCGACGGTCGAAAAAACGCTCGTGCCCGTTGATAAAAACAATTTCGCGCCGCGTTTCGGTTTTTCCTATCTGCTCGATGAAAAGCTGAATCTGCTTGTGCGCGGCGGCTACGGCGTTTACTACGACCGCATTTCGACGCGTTTCGCCAACACGCAGCTTTTTAATTACCCGTATTTTACGCTTCCGGTTTCGGTCGTTTCGCCGGTTGTTTTCACGGGAATTCGACCATTTTCAAACCCGTTTTTCCCGGTTCCTTCGCCTTCGGCGTTTCCTTTGAACGGCTCGATTCCGACTCCGACGGGCGCGGCTGTGAGCGGCGTTTTTGTCGATCCCGAACTGCGCACGCCGTATGTTCAGCAATTTAATCTCGGTTTCCAGATGCAGTTTTGGAAAAATTATCTGCTCGATGTCGGCTACGTCGGCAACAAAGGAACTCATCTGCTTCAGATCATTACGCTTAACCAGCCGGTTTACAACCGCGCGACGAATACGTTTACGAATCCGCTCGGACCGGCGGCTGTCATTTCCGCCAATAAAAACGTGACGGGCGGCGTTCAGCAGGTTCAGACGACTTCGCTTTCAAACTACAATTCGCTGCAAGCGTCCCTGACGCGCAGATTTTCCAACGGTTTGCAGTTTCTCGCGTCTTATACTTTCGGGAAATCGATCGATTATTATTCGGGAACGGCTTTGAACGAGCTCGGAAATATTCCGGGCGATCAATACGATTGGCGTTCGAATCGCGGTCGTTCGGATTTCAACCGCGAACAGCGTTTCGTCATCAGCGGCGTTTACGATTTGCCGAATCTGGTCGAGAAATCGAGCGCGGCGAAATGGCTCGTCAACGATTGGCAGGTTGCCGGAGTCGCGGTTTTCCAGAGCGGTCTGCCGTTTTCGGTCGTCGATTCAAACGACACGAGCATCATCAGCCGCGCCAATTATAATCAGGCTTTTACCGGAACCGATCTTTACACGACGGGCGATGTTTCCGAGCGTTTGGGTCAATATTTCGACATTCAGGCGTTTCGCCTTTCGCGGTTCGGTTCGGCGACATTCGATCCGAATCGTCCGTACGGCAACACGCAAAGAAATCTTTTGACCGGACCGGGACAAAAGAACGTCGATATTTCGTTTATCAAATTGATGCCGTTCAGCGAAAGATTTCGCGGAGAATTTCGCGCCGAATTCTTTAACGTTTTTAACTGGGTCAATTACGCGAATCCGAACAACAACGTCGCGGGCGTCAATTTCGGTCGGATCGAACGCGCGAGCGCCGGTCCGCGGGTCATTCAATTTGCTTTCAAACTCGGATTTTAATTTTCAAACTTTTCCGCAGTTCAACCAAAAGTTTGAACTGCGGAGCTTCAAAAAAGGAGGTCGGCGATGAAAAGCATTTTTCTGATGTTTTTGTTTTTGGTTCTTTTGACGGTTTCGGCTTCGGCGCAACTAACTTCGCATTTTCAAACCTGGCTCAACGCCAACGGTTACGGCAGTTACAATTTTGTCCGGAGCGATCTGGGCGCGAACGGAAGTTACGGCGGAAAAGAAAATTCGGCGGATACGGTCGTTAATCAGCCGGTGATCTTTATCCACGGAAATTCCGATTCGGCGCTCGGACAAAGCTCCGTGATGACGGGCTGGAACGCTTCGATCAATTATTTTTTGTCGCAAGGCTATAAAACATCGGAAATTTACGCGACGACCTGGGGCGATGCCAATCCATTGCTCTCGGCGAATCAATATCATTCCAAACCGAATCTCCAAAAGATCCGCGCTTTTATCCAGGCGGTCAAAGCCTACACGGGCGCGGCGAAAGTTGACATCGTCACGCATTCGATGGGCGTCACCATAACGCGCAAAGCGATTTTGGGCGGTTCGGGAAACGATGCGCTGAACGGCGGAAGTTATAATCTCGGTACGTCACTGACATCGAGCGTTGACACATTTGTCGGCATCGCGGGCGCGAATCGCGGTTTGGTTTCGTGTTATCAAACCGGCGGAATGACACCGACCTGCGCCAATACGAACGGTCTTTATCCGGGTTATTTATATTTCGGATTCGTCACGGGCATTTCGAATATTCTGGCGAATATGAACGTAAGTTCCCATTATGAAGGCGCTTTTACTTATTCGATCTGGTCAACGGTCGATGAAGTGATCGGTTACGGCAACGTCGTTTACGGGCAATACACATCGCAAATTCCGTCGCAAAACGGCGAAAAACGCTTTACCGCCTTTCCTTACGGACATATCAATTCAAAGGATTTGAGCGGTTACAACCAATGGCGAATGGTCAAATATCACGCCACGAATTGAGAAATCGTTTTTTGGTCTTCGGTTTTTGGTCTTTGATTTTTTAAACTCAAAACAAAACCAAAGTCCAAAAACCAAAGACCAAAAACTAATGAAATTACATTTCGAAACTCACGGAACAGGCGAACCATTAATTTTAATTCCCGGTTTTGCTTCCGGCGCTTGGAATTGGTTTCGGCAAACACGCGATTTATCAGAAGATTTTCGCGTCATCGCGTTCGACCCGCGCGGGATCGGACAATCAAGAATAGAAAATCCGATCGATTCGGCAAATCTTTCGATGGAAACATTTGTCGAAGACGTTTTGACTATTTTGGACGCCTTTGAAATCGAAAAGGCAAACGTTTTGGGCGCGAGCTTCGGCGGTTTCGTCGCGCAGGAATTTGCCTTGCGATTTCCCGAAAGACTGAACAAACTGATTCTGGCTTGCACCTCGGCGGGCGGCGCAAATCACGTTCGACCCGACATCGAGATTCTGCGTTCTTTTACGCCCGACCCGAATTTAACGGTCGGCGAACGCATCCGAAAGTTTATCCGTCCCGCGTTTACCGATAAATTCAACGCCGAACAAGCGGACGAAGTTGAAGAAGTTTGCCGTTTGCGCGAATCGAACACGGTCGCCGACGCGGTTTATTTTGCGCAACTGCAAACCGCTTTTACATTTAACGCGGAAGATAGGGTCAGCCTGATCGAAACCGAAACTTTGGTCATCACGGGCGATCAGGATAAGGTCGTGCCGATGCAGAATTCTATGAATTTAGCCGGGAGTTTGCCGAATGCGACCTTGAAAATTATCGAAAACGGCAGTCATTTATTCTTTATCGAAAACGCCGCCGAATTTAACCAAGCGGTAAAGGAATTCCTGTCTGAACCGTCTGCGGTAGCGGGCGGTTTAACTTGATAATCAAAATTTTTACTGGGTAAACTTTAGCCATCCGCTACCGCAGATGGTTCTGACTTTTTTATGCGTAACGCGAAAATTATCGGAACCGGAGTTTCGGTTCCCGACAAAATTATTACCAACGACGAGCTGAGCGCGATGCTCGGCGAAAATATCAATGAATTCGTCGAAAAGAATCTCGGAATCCGCGAACGCCGCGTTCTCGCAGACGATGAAAGCGCGGCGGATATTGCTTCGCGCGCGGCGGAAAACGCTTTGCAAAACGCGGGAATTTCCGCCGAAGATTTGGATCTAATCATCGTTGCGACCGACACGCCCGAATATCTCTCGCCCGGAACTTCGGTCGTCGTGCAGCATCGCATCGGCGCAAAAAATGCCGGAACTTTCGACACGAATTGCGCCTGCGCCGGATTCGTAACGGCATTCGACACGGCGTTTAAATACATCATCGCCGATAAAAATTACAAAAACGTGCTCGTCATCGGCGTTTACGCGATGACGAAATTCCTCGATTGGACTGAAAAGAAAACCGCGACGATCTTTGCCGACGGCGCTGGCGCGGTTCTTTTGCAGGCGGACGAATCGGGCGCGAGCGGAATGCTCACATCTAAGCTCGAAGCGATGGGCGAATATCACGATTTTCTCGGAATTTTCGCGGGCGGCTCGAAAACGCCGATCACATCGGAAGTTCTCGAAAACGGCTATTACAACAAAGTCCGTTTCGCCAAACGGACGCCGCCCGAAATCAATTTCGTCGGCTGGCAAAGAATCGTCAAAGAACTTTTAGCGCGCGAAAACTTAACGCTCGACGACGTTGATCTTTTCCTGTGGACGCAGGTTAATCTGGCGACGATCAAAGAAGTGATGGCGGCATTAAATCAACCGTTCGCAAAAACACACACGATTATGGACAAATGGGGCTACACGGGTTCAGCCTGCATTCCGATGGTCTTGCACGACGCAATCGAACACGGCAAATTAAAACGCGGCGACATTGTCGTCTTGTGCGCTTCGGGCGGCGGAATCAATATGGCGGCGATGATTTTTCGTTACTGAATTTATCTGAAAAGACGTTTCAAATCGGATGTATAATTAAGAAATGCAGCGAGTTGTCGTCATTGTATATACGACCAAAATGACTTCCGTTTACGATTATCATCTGGGAAGTCAGACCGATCAGATCGGTTCGCCGGATGATGATTATCCGCATCTTTACTGGTGTAAACTTCCGCCGCAATGGATCGTCAGGAAAGGCAAAAAGAGTCATCAAATCAAGGAAACTTTTGTCGAAAAGATTATCAGCGGCATTTTTGGAGAAATAAATAACAATCAAATCCAGTTAGCGGAATTCGCCGCCGCTAAGCGGAAAGATTATGTTTGCATCGCCGGAAACACGATCATTTGGTCATTCGATTCCCGTTTGCCGACCGCTGAGGAAACAAAATTCGAAGCCTGGAAGGCGCATAAAAACGTTTATGCTTTTAATGACAAAGGCGAAAGCGTAGAAATTTCAAAGGACGACTTTTAATGGATTTCGTCAAAACTGGTTACTTTGCGTTTTAATTGACATGATGTTTATTCTTAGCGACTTAGCGCCTTTGCGGGAAATAAACTTGTGAGCTATGAATAATTCGATTTCCCGCCAAGCCGCCAAGTCGCCAAGTTTGGATGATAAATAAATTAAAAATCAAATTACTGGCTGATAAAAAACCTTTCATGAATTATCAAAACATTTACAGTTTATTTCGTGAGCAAACCGCCAAATATCGCGGCGAGAATGTTTTTTATTCGCGCGAAGATGATACTTGGAAAGCGCAGACTTGGGATGAATTTGAAGCACAGGTTCATGATTTTGCGTGTGCGCTGCTGGCTAAGGGTTTGACGCGTGGCGCGAGCGTTGCGATTTTGGCGGGAAATGTCCCCGAATGGACGATCGTCGATGTCGCGGCGATCGCGGCGGGCGGCGTCGGCGTCGGG
>CADEFG010000144.1:3525-9441 GCA_902826505.1 uncultured Acidobacteriota bacterium | reverse complement strand
GTTTTGCCATTCTACCTTTTTACTCAAACTTTCTTTCTAATGCAACTCGGTATAAAATGGTGTGCAAGTTCCTTGCGCACACCAATAACCATAGGGGCAATTGGCGTTTGAGAAACAAGCCCCCGGGCTACAGGCATCATACGAGCAATGCATGTAACAGCTCGTAATGCCCATCGCATTATTACAAGCCATCACGCTTGGATATCCGTAGACGGCGTAATTTTGAATACAATCCTGTTCGTATGCTTCACATTCATAACAACACGCTTCAGCCTGTACGGGCTGAGTAACATTGTCATTTGAAATGACAAATATCAGTCCAACCAGCATGAAAGCCAGAATCAGGAATTTTCTAAGAACTTTCGACATAATTATCTTTTGCATATTTTCCTCCCCTTACAAGTTAAGTTTATTTAGTACTTCGGTTTCTTTTTCAGGCGAGAGTTTTCCGACCCATGAATCCGTAATTTCTCCCTTGTCATTGGTCAAAATCAAGGTAGGCGTTCCGCTGACCTGAATTTCGTTGAGAGGCGACTGTTTCACCTCCATGTTTGTGAGCCCGAGTTCGGTCAGGTGTGCCTTTCCTTCCTCGACGCCCGTTGGAAATACGGCAATCAACTTAATATTTTTGTTTTGAACCGATTCGACAATTCGTTTGTAAAACGGTGCACTTTCATTACAAAAATGACAAGTCGTTTGCAGCGCCAAAATTAATGTTTTTGTTTGCCCGGACAAATTTACATCGGACAAATTCATTTTTTCTCCGACCACCGGTCGCAATCTTTCAGGTTGTTTGGTTGGTGTTTCTCTGAGGAGATATTTTTGAATCAAAACACCTCCAAATGCTAAAGCAACGATTATAATAAGAATGTTCGCCGCTAATTCTACCCTTTGATACCCTTTGCTCATTAGATTTTTTATTCTCCCAATTATTATCGAACATTAAGAATCGTATGACGGCTGATTTTTACGATTATTCTCTCTGCAATCTGAAAATAACATGACAAATAAATACGGATATTCTTTATAGGAAACCAAAAGAATACGAAAATAAATACAATTAAATTATAAAGGGGTTAGGAAATACGTCGTTGATGGATTGATTGATCACCAAGAGTATTTGCGATTTTGCTTAACAAAATTAGGTTATCATAATCAAGAAACAAAAAACAATGTTTTTTATACGCCATTTTACAGAGAGTTTTCTGGGCGGTTAAATTAAATCATCCCAGACATTATCCGCCAATTTTCCGGTAATGATTCCGTCTTGTTTAGAATTTCCGGCGGACTGCGGTAGAATCTATCATTTCGTTTTCAACGCGAAGATTTGAAAATGTCAGTTTTTAAAAGGGTAAGAAATGCACTTTATTGGAATCGACTTCGGCACGTCAAACTCATTGGCATCACTCGTCAGTCAAAATAGAATTGAATTCGTTAAATTTCCCGACGGGAAGATCAGTAACCCGACAATTTTGTATTTTCCGGAGAAATCAAAACAGCATTTGATCGGCAACGAAGCGGTCTATCGTTATCTCTCGCACCTCGAACAAAACGAAGGCGCCGGGCGGCTGATGCTGAGCATCAAGACCTTGCTGCCGGAAGCCAATTTCGACCACACGGCGGTCATCGGTTTCGGGCGATTAACGGCAGACGATCTGGCAGCCAGATTTATCGGGATCCTGAAAGAATACGCCGAAAACCATTTTTCCCGCGCGTTTGACGGCGTGGTTTTAGGGCGACCGGTTAATTTTTCGGAGCTTGCTTTGAGCAGATTGGAAAATGCTGCCAAAAAAGCCGGATTTAAAGAGGTTATTTTTTGGCTCGAACCGGTCGCCGCGGCGCTTGCCCACGAAATCACGGCGGAAAAAGATGAACTCGTCTGCGTTGTCGATCTCGGCGGCGGCACGAGCGATATTTGTGTGGTTGAAACATCGCCGCAGCGTTCAATGTCAGCCGACCGTGAAAATGATGTCAAAGCCGTCGGCGGCGTCAATCAGGCGGGCGACGAATTGACTTCCCGAATTATGAAAGAGCAGCTTGCCCCGAAATTCGGCGCCGGTTCGACCTTTTTCTCGCTCGGCAAGGAATTGCCTTTTCCGGTTCACCTGATCGAGCGTCTTTCGCGCTGGCACCGGATCAACCTGTTAAAAAACAGCCGCGACATCGGCGATATCGCCGCGATCGCCCGCTCCTCGGACCGACCGGAGGACGTCAACCGGCTCGCGAACTTGATAAAACATCACTACGGGTTCGAGCTTTTTCAAGCGATCAACGACGCGAAAGAACATTTATCACAAAATGATCGAGCCTTTGTAAAATTCAAACCGCTGAATCTGGCGGAGGAAATCTGTTTGACCGGGTTTGAAGAGATGATCTCGCCGGTTACCGTCAAAATTGAACAGGCGATCCGCGAAACGCTTCGTGCCGCCGCGGTCGGTCCCGCCGCGATCAAGCGGGTTATTCTCACCGGCGGATCTTCGCAAATTCCGCAGATCAACCAAATGGTGATCAAAATATTCGGCGCGGAAAAAATCATCCGTCCCGATTTTTTCAGTTCGGTCGCGACCGGTCTCGGCTATGTCGCCGCACGAAAAAAATAACCGGACAATCCCGCTAATGGCAAAAGTCAGCCAGCCCTGAGCGTCCGAATTCCATAAAAAAAAACGAGGTCAGGCGCAAGCCCTGACCTCGCATCAACGAAAAAAGAAGAAGTGAGAATGAGAAATTATGACTGTTGGCGTATGGTCTCGGTCATTTGAGGATGACGCCATTACTGAGCCATCTAATTGCAATGATCGTGCCAATCGTCAAAAGCCACTGAAATTAAGGGCGGACAGCTTGACGTTTTGCCCCGTTCGGTCATTTTGACCGGTTGGCAGAATCAGAGTGATGGAAATTATTTTATTTAGAAGGCAAAAATTCGCCGGGAGACTTTGCATAAAAACAGTCGATCGAAAATCGTGAACCAGCGATCGCGATCGATCGGTTGTGAAGGGCAGCCGCTCTAAAGATATCTCAAGCGCCGGTATTAATTCTGAAATGTTTTTCGTAAAATTGTCTTATCAAGATAAGGAGGGCAGTTTATGACACAGATCGGTTTATCAAAATCTTTTGCCACGCGCGACGAAGCGGCAATGGGCGGATTTCAGCGGATTTTAACGAACCACAACGATTGGCAATACTACGAGTACGCGTTTTGGGTGATTCTCAAATTCGAGAATGGAAAACCTCAGTATCATTATTGCGCGCCGCAAACAAGCGGCTCTCATAACCATGCGACGATCATCAAACCGCCCGGCTATATGCTTCGCGCATTTTATCACACGCATCCGACAGCGCCGAGCGCGACGGATTTCAGTTCGGGCGATCTCCGGCAGTTTCGGGAATTGGCTAAACAAAAAGAGCAGATCGCCTTTTATCTGATGAATGGCTATCGGGAGCTCCGGCTTGCCGCCTATGAAAACGATTTTATGCGCGGGAAATCGCTCAATTGGATCAAGAGCGTGACTCCATAGTCTTTTTGCCCGATTGTAAAAGATGTTGAATTCTAAGTTTGCGCAAAGTCCGGTAATTGGTTCAGATCTAAACAAGCCAAACTTTGCCCCGGCGAACGATTAGCATTCTTCGCGCCGTCAATTCTCGCATCATTCGAAAGCGAAAGATGAGGAAACATTCTTTTCAAATTATTCGATAATAAATACAGGTTTTTTTTTATTGTAAGGGTTTAAACTCTGCGCCTGAGCGGCTTGGCGGGAAATTAATTTATCCATTGATGACAAGTTTATTTCCCTCAAAGGCGCTAAGGCGCAAAGAAAAAATAGCAAAAAACTTAAAAAACAAAGTAATAAATTCGGTTAAGAAAAATTTTTAACGGAGATGCGCCGCGATGTCTCGATGGAATTTTTTGAAGTCAGCCGATCTGTTGATCTGTGGGCTGTTTCTCTCGTTTGCGGTTCATTTTGTTACAGCCGGAGCGCCGCCATCCGTTTTACTGGAAAGGTTTTATTCGATCGGGCGAATGAGCGAATCTCGATGGTCAAAGATAAAAAGAAATTTCCATAAAATCTCCGAAACAGTTTCCTCGAAGTTAAACATTCTTTCTCAAAAAATAAAAAAATCTGAAATGATTTTCTCGAAATGTCTTATCAAGCTGAAGGCAAGAAAATCCTGCCGCTAATTTGAGCGAGATTGAGGAGAAAATATGAAAACTTGCGTAGTTGAAGTTTCGATTGACGAATCACAAAAGAAAGACCTTGGAAACAGATGGCAAAACGGCAAGACGACCGTTTTTTTGAAACCCGTCTTCCCGCTCTGGGGCGGCAAATGGGATTCGAAACGGCAGATTGACGTTGATAGCGCCGCCGGCAGCGATCACGCGGTTTATGTGTGGAAGCGACCGCTTTTCTGGGGAAATAATGTTCTTTTTGTCATGACCGACGGTTATGAGGGCAACAGTTCGAGCCAAACGCTTTTAAAATTCGACGCCTTCGAAAACATGAAAGTTAATGAAAGCGGCGATGGAATTTTCTATTTCAGAGGACAGGAATGGAATATCTACTGGGAAATACTGCGTCTCGAATAATCGGTCGGGAAATTTGAAATTCAGCCGTCGGCGCGTCTATCGGCGACGGTTTCGCGCGGCAAAAAAATCTAAAAATAAAGGGAGAATCGAGAATGAAAAGGAGTTTTATATTTACTAAAGTATTTCTGATGGTGGCGGTTTTCAGCCTCAGCGCGGCGGCGCAGTTTCCGCTCAAAATTCCGAAAATAAAAGCAGAAAAACCGAAAACCGAACAACCGAAACCGGAAAATAATTCGTCGACCGCGGCACCAACCGATCGTCAGCCGAAAACATCGAATTCGAAACAGGTTTACGACTTTGAGCCGCTTCCTGCCGCGCCGGTTTTTCTCAAAAATACGGTCTATGTGCAAGCCGAAATGTCGAGAACCTACTGGAAGATGCCGAAAGAAAGCGATTACACGAGCTGGGTTCCGAAACTCCGGTTCAGTATTTATTACGATTGGAAGCAGCCGGTAAATTACGCGGCGGAGTATTCTCACCCGGACGGCTCTTTGTGGTTCAGCGAAGTTTTGGAAAGCGGCATTCGCGACAACGAACGAATAATTTCATTTCAGAGCAGCCGCGAAACGTTCGGTCAAATGCTCGAAACAAAAGCGAGCGTCGCGACCGGCACTTACGGCGTCAAAATCATCAACAAAAACACGAATGAAACCGTCTTTCAAGGCAAGTTCAAAGTCGGTAAATTCCTGCGTCCCTACAGCGAGCGAACACCGAACAGATTTGCTTTTTTCGTTGACCACGATTGGGTTTTGCCGTTCGCTTACGTCGGATTTCATTTCAGTAATTTTATTTACCAAAACGAAAACGTGGGCGGTTTTCCGGTCGTTGCGAGCGTCTGGCTGAAGGGCGATGTCCAGGACGAAGAGCTCGAAGCCCAGCTCTTTTATCAAGGCAAACAAATCGCCGTGAAACGTTTCGGCAGAACCGACGGACGATTTTGGGCGGACAGGATTTCCGAATTTGCGGCGATCGCACCGGAGCCTCCGGTCTGGAAGTTATGGAATTTCGAGTGGGAAAATTTCCGCTTCGACAACGGCGGAACATTCAACCGTGAAAACTATCCGAATGCGCACTACGCCGACCAAAACCCCGGCGAATACACGGTCAAAATCCTCCGGCGCGGCGCACCGCTGCGGGAATTGAAATTCACGGTCCTGCCCGACGGCAGACTCGACGGCGGCGACGCGGGTAAACAGATTTTTCTGCCGTATCACAAGATCCTCGTGCCCGCCAAAGTCACCGGAAATACCGAGAAATGGAATCCGGCGGCGTGGAAAACGGAGGCTTTTTACGGAAACCCGTTGACGGGCATTTCGCTTCAATAACCGGAAATT
>CADEFG010000144.1:0-3425 GCA_902826505.1 uncultured Acidobacteriota bacterium | reverse complement strand
GGAGGCTTTTTACGGAAACCCGTTGACGGGCATTTCGCTTCAATAACCGGAAATTCTTCATACCCCAAAAAGCCGCCAATTATTTTCGAGATAGCTTCGACAGCGGGCGAAGAATCTCATTGGTGAGAACATTTTAATTTTTCACCGGCTATAATTTAATGCGGCGGCTTCGATATGAGGAACAACGGGGCTGCTGCCGGGGAAACGGGCATAAAGCTTGCGCTCGCTTTTGAACAAGTGTCATAATGCGCTTGTTAATTTCAAATAGAGGGCGGAAGTCAAAATGCCGCGTCAAGCAATTTCAAGGCGTTTACTCAAATATTCGCAAATCTTTTCAGCCTCGGCGGGTTTGGTCGCGTGCCTTTGGGGGCTCGTTTCTTTTGTTAAAGCCGAACTTCTGCCGGTCAAAACTTACACGGTTGCCGACGGTTTGCCGCGCGATACTGTGACGCGAATTCGTCAGGATTCGCGCGGTTTTTTGTGGTTTTGCACGGGCGAAGGCATTTCGCGTTTTGACGGCGTCGGGATGACGAATTTTACCGTTGCCGACGGTTTGCCGAATCGTTTCGTCAACGATTTTCTCGAAACCAAAAACGGGACGATCTACATTGCGACGCGCAAAGGTTTGGCGCGGCTTAACCCGCACGGTCTGCGCGGTTCGGCGGAAAACCCCTTATTCACGCCGCTTTTACCCGACAATCCGAAAGCCGAAGAGATTCGGGTTTTATACGAGGATCAAAAAAATCAAATCTGGGTCGGAACTTCCGACGGGCTTTATAAAATAATCGAAGCGGACGGGCGAGTCAGATTTGAAAATGTACCGCTCGGCGAACCTTTGGAATCATCGGGCGGCGCGGTCGCCCAGCCGAGCCCGAACACGCTGCCGATCAGTTCGATTCTCGAAACGCGCGACGGCACATTTTGGATCGGCTCGTTCGGCGGCGGGTTGTTTCGTCTGTCGCCGGACGGAAATGTGCGCCGCTACACGAAAAGCGCCGCGCTTCGGGATAATAAAATCACCGATCTGCTCGAAACCCGCGACGGGCAAATTTGGATGAGCCTGCGAAGCGACGAGAAAGGCGGCGTTTGCCTGCTCGACGCGGCAAACAAAGACAATCCGGTCAAAAAATGCTACACGACCGATGACGGGCTCGGCTCGAACTGGGTGCGCGAGATGCTCGAAACGAGCGACGGTCAAATTTGGCTCGCGACGGTTCCGGGTTTGTGCCGCTGGCAGGGCGAAGGCGCTGAATCGGTCTGTAAAACTTATTCGGCGCGGCATGAATTGTGCGACGATCTGCTCTCGCTCGCCGAAGACAAGGACGGGAATCTCTGGACGGGGTCGGCGTGCGGCGCGAAAAAAATCGCCCGTTACGGTTTTACGACCTATGACCGCCGCGACGGTCTGGACAAGGACGACGTCAATTCGATCTTTGAAAATTCGGCGGGCGAATTGTTCGTCACGACTTTTCCGAAAAACGAACGCGTCATCAGCCGTTTCGACGGCGAAAAATTTTCCGCTCAAAAACTCGATTTGCCGAAATATGTCGATTATTTCGGCTGGGGCTGGCAGCAAACGGTTTGGCAGGATTCGCGCGGTGCGTGGTGGATTCCGACCGGCGCCGGGCTTTTTCGTTCGCCCGATCGGACGAACTTTGCACAACTCGCCCGGGCGCCGCTTGAAAAACTGGCGACGGGCGCGAAAAACACCGAGGTTTTTCGGCTTTTCGAAGATTCGCGCGGCGACATCTGGATCGCGACGCACGGAACTTCGGGCGAGCTTTGGCGCTGGGAACGGGCGCCAAATATCTGGCACGATCACAGCCTGCAAGCCGGATTTTCCGGCTACCGCGTCGGCTCGGCGCTGACCGAAGACAATTCCGGCAATGTTTGGATCGGCGCGACGAGCGATCATCACGACAGCGCGCTGATTCGTTTTCAAAACGGGAATTTCCGCGTTTTGACCGAAGCCGAAGGCGCGCCGACCGGTTGGATTCAGGATTTATTCATCGATTCGAAAGGTCGGCTCTGGATCGCTTCGGACAACGAGGGCGTCTGGCGGCTCGATCAGACCGCTGCCGAAAAATTCGATTTTGTAAAATACACGACCGCCGACGGTTTGACGAGCAATTCGACGGCTTCCGTCACCGAGGACGCATACGGGCGCATCTATATCGGCACCTGGCACGGCATCGATCGGCTGACACCCGAAACCGGACAGGTCGAAAATTTTACGACCGCCGACGGTTTGCCCGCCAGTTTTATCGGCTCGTCTTTCCGCGACCGCCAAAACAATCTCTGGTTTGCGACCGATCGGGGATTGTCGAAATTCGTTCCCGAACCGAAACGCGAACGGCGTCCGCCGAATATTCTGATTACCGGACTGCAGGTCGAAGGCGTTCCGCAGATCGTTTCGATTCTCGGCGAAACGGAAATTCCGAGGCTCGATCTAAATTCGTCGCAAAGACAGATCACGGTCGATTTTATCGGTCTCGGCGCGAGTTTGGGCGAGAAATTGAAATTCGAATATCGGTTCGGCGACGCTCCTTGGACGGCGACCGGTGAAAGAAGTTTGAATTTCGCCAATCTGGCGTCGGGCGATTACCGGCTCGAAGTCCGCACCCAAACCGCCGATCGGATTTACAGTCAAACTCCGGCGCGTGTTTCATTTCGAATTGCCGCGCCGTTTTGGCAGCGCTGGTGGTTTATCGCATTGACAGCTCTCTTGTTCGCCGGCGCGGTTTATTTAATTTACCGCTATCGCCTGCGCCGGCTGATCGAACTCGAAAAGGTGCGCACGCGGATCGCGACGGATCTCCACGACGACATCGGCGCGAATCTGACGCGCATCTCGCTGCTCAGCGAAGTGGCGCGGCAAAAAGCGGAAAACGGCAATGGTCAGCTGCTCTCTTCGATTGCCGACATCGCCCGCGAATCGGTCGCTTCGATGAACGACATCGTCTGGGCGATCGCGCCCGAACACGACAGCCTGCTCGATTTGACGCGCCGTATGCGCCGCCACGCCGAAGAGATTTTTGCGACCCGCGAGATCGATCTGGATTTTAACGCGCCGTCGGCGGAAACCGATCTGACCTTAAGCCTCAGCGTGCGCCGCGACCTGCTGCTGATATTTAAAGAAGCCGTCAACAACGCCGCCCGACATTCCGGCTGCCGGCGGGTTTCGATCGATTTCGCGGGCGCGAATTCCGTTTTGACGCTGCGCATCGCGGACGACGGCAAGGGTTTTGACCCGCAGTTTGAATTTGACGGGCAAGGCGTCCGGAGTATCACGCGCCGCGCCGCGTCGATCGGCGGCAAACTGACGATCGATTCACATCGCGGGCAGGGCACGATCGTGAAGTTCGAGATGAAATTACAAAAGACGAGTTTTGTATAACCTGCACATTTGAGCAGGCGACAGCCTT
>CADEFG010000143.1 GCA_902826505.1 uncultured Acidobacteriota bacterium | reverse complement strand
GGCTACTTTCTTTTTGCCGCTCACGCGGCTGAGTCAAAGATATTAATGCCCAATTAAAGTTATCTGAAAAAAACTCCGAAAAAGAAAAATAGCCAGACAAAAATAATCACAAAGATCGGCAGAATCATCGCAACCAGACAGCCGACGTTTGCCCACGATTCCTGATTCCAGGTGAATGGCTCGGGGCAATTCGGGCAAAATTCCTTGTTTGCCAGAAACGGGCGTTTGCATCGTTTGCAAATCTTTAATTCCACAACAAACAGCATAAAGTGAAAAAGTGAAAAAGTGAAAAGGTGACAACGCAGGTCAATTTTGGGCGCCCGACTTTTTCGCTTTTTGCCTTTTTCACTTTTTCACTTTTTGCCTATAATTAAAAGTTCGATTTATCAAAGTATAAGGAATAATTTTACGCATTTATGGTTGAAGAATTTGCTTTCGACAATACGGAAGAACGCCGCAAAACGCGCCAGAACGGCGGCACCGGCTGGATCGAGGTGATCGTCGGTTCGATGTTTTCAGGAAAAAGTGAAGAACTTATTCGCCGTCTTCGCCGCGCCCAGATCGCGCGTCAAAAGGTGCAGGTTTTCAAACCGAAGATCGACGACCGCTATTCGATCGAGCAAATCGCCTCGCATTCGGGAATGACGCATATCTCAAAACCCGTCATGACCGCCAAGGAATTGATGGCGCAGATCGAAGACGATACGCAGGTCGTCGGGATCGACGAAGGACAGTTTTTCGATATGGAGATTGTCGAAGCCGTGAATAAATTGGCGAGCGACGGACGCCGTGTGATCGTCGCCGGATTAGATCAGGATTATCTGGGCAGACCGTTCGAACCGATGCCGCAGCTTCTCTCGGTCGCCGAATTCATCACGAAAACGCACGCGATCTGCGTCAAATGTGGCAACACCGCGAATTATTCGCAGCGCACGTCGGATTCGACCGAACGCGTCGAAGTCGGCGCGTCAGATAAATACGAGGCGCGCTGCCGCCAGTGTTTTGTGCCGCATTCGGACGCGCCGACAGCCGTTTGATTTTGGATTTTGGATTTTGGATTCGGGCTTCATAATTCAGCGGTTCGTTTCGTGTTCGAGTTTTATTCTTGACTTTCCGAAGCGCGGCGCAGGCGATCCATCAATGCCCGACCGATACCGCTTTCCGCGACGGTTTCGCAGTAAATCGTCGTGATTCCGGCGCGGTCGCAGGTCCGGAAAAACGCGAAAACTTCGTGCGCGTATTCGGCGGCGGAAGCGCAGATTTTTACCAGATCAAACTTTTCCGGCGGTTTATGCAGTCCGATAAATGCTTGCGATTTGCGATTTGCGATTTGCGATTTGCGATTTATTAATATTACCCGCGCCTTTGGCGAATAATGCCGGTGTTTTAATCCCGGACTGCGGACGATCTCATCTTTTTTGACCTGATAAACTTCGGTTTCGGGCACGACTCTTTGCAGATCTTCCAAACTTATCGCGCCCGTTCTTAAAATCAAAGGCACGTCCGCAGTGCAGTCAACGACCGTTGATTCGAGACCGATTTCCGTGGCTTCGCCCTGCAAAATACAATCGATTCGCCCGTTGAGATCCTCAAAAACGGCTTGCCAGTCGGTCGGCGAAGGTTTGCCCGAAAGATTCGCCGACGGCGCGACGATCGGTGTTTCGCAACAGCGCAAAAATTCGCGGGCGAGTTCGTTTTTCGGCATTCTGACGCCGATCGTTTCGAGATTGGCGGTCGCGATCAGCGGAACTTTTTCGGATTTTGGCAAGACGAGCGTTAATGGCGCGGGAAAAAATGCTTCGATGAATTTTTGCGCGCTCGGCGTGATCCTTGAAGTCAAAGCGGCGATCTGTTCAAGACTTCCGACGTGCGCGATCAATGGATTATCGGCGGGACGCCGCTTGGCTTCAAAGATCTTCGCAACCGCTTTTTCATCAAAAACATTGGCGCCGAGACCGTAAACCGTTTCGGTCGGAAACGCGACAATTCCGCCGCGTTTGATAAATTCAGCGGCTTCGACCGGCAATTTTGTCAGTAAAGTAATCATTTTAATGCAAAACCTTGTTTATTTATGTTTATTTATGTGTTATTCTTAAAACGCTTCAATTTCCCACATTAAGCCAAAAAATTAATAATTTTCATCTGCTGAAAGTAGTTTTCCACAAAACCATCACTTTTATGTCGAAAAACTCTATGTCTATCCCCAAGGCTGATAATTTAATAATGCTTGTCGAAGACGATAAAATCGTCGCCCGGCTCCTGAGCCACACGCTGATGCAGCGCGGTTTTAACGTCGATGTTGCCACCAACGGTCGGCAAGCGATTGACAATCTTGACACAAACCAACTTCCCAACTTGGTTTTGCTCGATATTATTTTACCGCTTGCCGACGGGTTTGAAGTCCTGACTCAAATCCGTTCGCGCAAGGGTTGGAAAAAAGTCCCGATCATTATGCTGACTTCAAAAACCCAGGAACTCAATGTTGTCCGCGCTTTTGAATCCGGCGCTAATGATTACGTTACCAAACCCTTTCAACTCGGTGAGTTGATGGTCAGAATCAACCGATTATTAAACTAATCTTATGAAAAAAGCAGTTTTATTTTTCATTTTGTCGTTTTTGTTTTGTTGCGGAATCTGTTCGGTTGCGGCGCAAATCGAGCCAAGTCCGACGCCGGCTGCCGAAAATCCGGAAAAATCCGAACCCGACAATGAAAAAAATCCGAAATACGAGGCACAGTTTCATTTTTCAAGCGAAACCTTAA
This sequence comes from uncultured Acidobacteriota bacterium, assembly GCA_902826505.1. Taxonomy (GTDB): domain Bacteria; phylum Acidobacteriota; class Blastocatellia; order Pyrinomonadales; family Pyrinomonadaceae; genus JAFDVJ01. The sequence goes on along the minus strand of CADEFG010000143.1, from coordinate 6,716 downwards.
CGCGCAATCTCGGTACGTGGCGAACCGCTTCGCTTTATGTTCAACGAAAATTCGACAATCGGCAAATCGTCTGGGCAAATTATCGCGTAAGCGACCGGCGCGGAACGCGCGATCAGGAATTTGTCGGCGGGATTTACAAACCGTTTTCAAAAAAATGGGCGGTCACGGCGGAAGCGATGTATAGCCCGACGCGGCAATACGTCGGCAAGTTCTCCGTCATGGGCGAGCTCGAAAAAGGTTTGAAGAAAGGCTTTGTCGGGCATTTCGGGATGCGTTTTACGCAATATACAACCGTCAAAGCAACGACCGGCTACGGTCTGGTTGAAAAATACTGGGGCAGTAATCGCGGAGCTTACACGCTTTACGTCACGAAATTGAGCAATGCCGGAACCGCGCCGACGCATCGTTTTCAATACAACCGCTACTACGGCGAACGCGTCAATACGCTCGGTTTCGCGGTGTCGGTCGGGCGCGAACACGAAAATTTGGGTCCCGCTCTCGGTATTTTGCGAAGCAAGACGTGGAGCCTCAGTTTTTCCGCCAAACATTGGATGACAAAAAATTTCGGTCTCAGCGTTGACGGCACGCTGCACCGGCAAGGCGATCTTTATTATCGCAGAGGTCTGACATTTGGAATTCGTTATCGCTTCTAACATCTCCATTACATTAGCCTGGTGGACGGGAATTATCTTCACATTGCTGAGTATTCTCTGCATCGGCTATATGTTTTTGCTGCGCGAATGGAGCGAGATCGTCAAAAACCGGCGCGAGGCGGTCACGCAAAAATGGGAGGAAACCTTATATGAAGTAACTTTGATCGAAGAGCCGAAGTCCCGCAAAAAATCGCAAAAGCCTTATAAACTGACGAAAAAAGACAAACAAGATGTTTTGGCGACCTATATCGAAAAAGGCAGATTCGAGCCGGTCGAGCCGCTTGCGAACGAGGACTTGCCGCATTTTTTGTTTGTCTGGAATTATCTTCACGAAAGTTTGCGCGGAAACTCGAAAGAGCGTTTGAATTTTCTCGCGCAGAATCTGAAAATCGACAGCACGACCTATAAAATGCTGAATAGCCGCTCGTTGAAAAATCAGATTCTGGCGATCAACACTTTCGGCAATTTGCGCGAGCAAAACGCTTACGACAAAATCAAAAAACTGATCTATCACCGCGATCCGATCATTTCGCTCTGGGCTTGGCGGGCTTTGTTGCGGATCAATTTTGAAGTAACGCTGAAAAATCACTTTTCGATGATCGTCGAACGCAAAGACTGGTCGCCGACCTTTGTCGCCAAAATTTTGATGGAGTTGGACAAGGATCTGTTTTCCGAACCGCTCGTGCGGCTTGTTGCCGAAAGCTATCAAAAACAAATCTCCGAACGACAGATGGCGCGGCTTATTTCCTATCTTACGATCACTCACATCAGTTCCTTTTCACCGCTCGTTCATAAAATTCTCGGCGAAAGCGATCAAACCGAAGTTGTAATTGCCTGTTTACGGCTTGTTAAATCGGACGAATCGCTCGCGCGGGTTCGTGAATTGATGAAATCCGAGCGTTGGGAAATCAGGCTGCAAGTCGTCCAAACACTCGGGCGTCTTGGACACGAAGAAGATCTTGAGCTGCTGATTCAGGCGCTCAACGATTTGGATTGGTGGGTTCGCTACCGCGCCGCCTCCGCATTAATGATCATGCCCTCGATGACCGAAGAAAAAATTGCCGATCTTGCGGAAAATTTGCCGAACGAATTTGCCCGCGACATCTTGCACCAGGTTCTCGCCGAGAACCGTCTGTTATGTTTGAATCAAACATCGTCTTCCATTTTGTCCAAGTAACCCAATGGTTTTTTCTTGGATATTTTGTAGCGCTGAATGGTATTTATCTGATTTTGACGATAATATCGCTCAGCGTTTTGCCGCGTTTTATTCAAAAGCAGATAATCCACACTTTCCCGAATTCCGAAACCGGTTTTGAACCGCCGATCACCTTGATCGTCACGGCTTATAATGAAGAATCGGTGATTATCCCGACGATTCGCGCACTGCTCCAGCTCGATTATCACGAATTTGAAATTCTGATCGTCAACGACGGTTCAAAAGACCGCACGCTCGAAGTTTTAACGAACGAATTCAATCTCGAAGTGCTGCCCGTCGCCTTTCGTCAAAGAATCGATCACAAACCCGTCAAAGCGGTTTATCAATCGAAGATGCACGCCAATTTGCGCGTCATTGATAAAGAGAACGGCGGCAGCAAAGCCGATGCGTCGAACGCCGGGATCAACGGCGCGCGCTACGGACTTTTTATGCCGCTCGATGCCGACACGATTCTCGAACGCAACTGTTTGAATCTGATGGTGCAGCCGTATCTGCTCAACCCCGACACGGTCGGCGTCGGCGGAAATGTTCGCATCCTCAACGGTTGTCAGGTGCAGGACGGAAATCTGACAAAGATCGGTTTGCCGAAAAATCTGCTCGCGCTTTTTCAGGTTTTGGAATATACGCGCGCGTTTTTAAGCGGCAGAGTCGGCTGGAATTATTTGAATTCGCTGCCGCTGATCTCGGGCGCATTCGGACTTTTCAAAAAGGAAGCCGTCATCGAGGTCGGCGGCTACAGCCATAAATCGCTCGGCGAAGATATGGATCTCGTGCTGCGGATTCACCGGCATTTTCGTTTGAAAGGCAAACCTTACCGGCTTGATTTCGTCGTTGACCCGGTTTGCTGGACGGAAGCGCCGGAAACCTTCGGCGTTTTGAAAAAACAGCGCGTCCGCTGGCAGCGCGGGCTTTTTGATTGTCTCTGGGAAAACAAAAAACTCCTGTTTCATCCGCGCAGCGGCGGCGTCGGTTGGGGTTCGTTCCCGTTTCTTTTATTTTTGGAAGGCATCAGCCCGGTGATCGAGGTCGCCGGACATCTTTTTTTTATCATTTGCTATTATTTGGGTTTGATCAACGGCGAAGGCGCGCTGGCGTTTTTGTTGTTGTCGTTCGGGACGGGTTTTTTGCTTTCGATCACTTCGATCCTGCTCGAAGAGATCACGTTTCAAACTTACCCGCGCAAAAAGGATTTGATGATTTTGATCGGCGGCGCTTTTATCGAAAATTTCGGTTACCGGCAGATGATGTCGGTCTGGCGGCTCGAAGGCATCATCAAATGGGTTTTGCGGACAAAATCGAGCTGGGGGACGATGACGCGCAATGCTTCGTGGTCAACGCCGCCCGCCGTGGCGCCCGCTAAACCGCAGCTGCCGCCGATCCCGGCGCTTGAGCAAGTGAAAAAGACAAAAGCAAAAGCAAAAACCACACGCAAAAAAATCGCCTGATTTTTACTTTTGCTTTCTGTCTTCTAACTTCTGACTCTTAACCTTCGGCTTCGCGTTGGATCGCCGCTTCGCCGCCGACTTTCGCCGCGATCTTCGATAAAACCAAAACGACGATGACGGCGATCGCCGTTGCCAGAATCGCGTAATAATATTTTGCCGCCAAACTATCGTCGTCCGTCATCAATTGTTTGATCGTTTCCTTGATCGCATCGTTCCACGCGAGCGCCGCAACCAGCCCGAGCGCGGCGGAGGCAAGCGCAATCATCGACTGCAAAACCATTTTGACCGTTTCTTTTGCCATAAATTTTCTCCTGATTTTTTGATTGATTCGGGGGCTAACACCAATCATTTTGCCTAACTTTCGCGCAAAGTCAAATCGGCTTTAATTTTGCGCCGCGTTTTCGTAAGATTTAAGCAATGACTCTGGAAGAAAAGATAAAATCTTTGCCCTCGGACGCGGGCGTTTATATTCACAAAAACGGCGCCGGCAAAATTATCTATATCGGCAAGGCGAAAAACCTGAAAAATCGTGTCCGTTCCTACTTTCAATCGGGCAAAAATCACGACGCAAAAACGCGCGAACTGGTCAAACGAATCGCCGATTTCGAATTTATCGTCGTTGATACCGAAGTCGAAGCTTTGGTTTTGGAATCGAATCTCATCAAGCTTCACAAACCGCATTACAATATCCGGCTCAAAGACGACAAACAATATCCGCATCTCAAGATCACCAAAGAAGAATTTCCGAAGGTCGTCATCACGCGCAAAATTCTCAAAGACGGCGCGCATTATTACGGACCTTTTCTTCCGGCGGCGCTCGCGCGCAAGACTTTGGATCTGATCAACCGGACGTTTCAGCTGCGTACCTGCGACATCCAGATCGACGGCAAGCTGCCGCGTCCGTGTCTGGAATATCATTTGAAACGCTGTCTCGCGCCGTGCGTCAAAGAGCTTTGTAAAAAAGACGAATATACGGAAGCCGTCCGCGACGTCAAACTCTTGCTCGACGGCAAAAACAAGGAACTCGCCGCCGAGCTCGAACAGCGCATGTGGCAGTTCGCCGAACGTCAAAACTACGAATTAGCCGCCAAATACCGCGATCTGCGTCTGACGGTGCTGGCATTAGCCGACCAGCAGAAAAAAATGATCACGACGCCCGACCGCGACGTTGACATCATCGGTTTTTACCGCGAGAAACAAAGATTAGCGCTCCAGCTTTTCACGATGCGCGAAGGCAAGATCATCGGGCGGCGCGAGTTTTTCTGGGAAGACCTTGACCCGGAAGGTTTTAATGGCTCGGAATTTTTGGGCGAGATTCTCGCGCAGTATTATTCGACCGATTATGTGCCGCTCGAAATTCACGTTCCGCAGGATTTCGAAGACCGCGAATTGTTGGAAAAGGCTTTGACCGAAAGACGCGGGCGAAGGGTACGAATTCTCGACCCGAAGCGCGGAATGAAAGCCGAGATGATCGCGCTTGTCGAAAATAACGCGCGAATCGCTTTTGAACAGCGCTTTAGAGTTCTAAAACCCGACACGCAAAAACTTCTCGAAGAATTACAGGAAATTCTCGAATTGCCGCATCTTCCCGAACGGATCGAATCGTTTGACATCTCGAACATTTCGGGCGCAGAGAATGTCGCCGGAATCGTCGTTTTTGAAAACGGCAAACCCGCGCGCGCCGAATATCGCCGCCTGATCATCAAAACGGTCGAAGGTGCGAACGATTTCGCCTCGATGAACGAAGCCGTTTTCCGTCGTTATAAAAGATTGGTGGCGGAAGAAAAACCGCTGCCCCAACTCATTTTCATCGATGGCGGCAAAGGTCAGATTTCCGCCGCCGCCGCCGCGCTTGCTTCTTTGGATTTAGAAATGATCCCGATCGTCGGACTCGTCAAACCGCCGAAACATCACAATCAGATCTCGCATCTGCTCAGATACGGCAACGAGGAAAATCCCGTCGGGTTCGAACCGGGCGTGCCGGTTTTCCGGCTCGTCCAGCAAATCCGCGACGAAACGCATAAAACGGCGGTCGAATATCACCGCAAACGGCGCGAAATGCGCGATTTTACCTCGGAACTGACCGCCATCGAAGGCGTCGGCGAAAAGCGCAAATTGAAACTCCTGAGAAACTTCGGCGCGATCGAACGCATCGCCAAAGCCTCGGTCGAAGAACTAAAAGTTTTCGTCGGCGAAAAAACCGCGAAACTCGTCTTCGAACATTTTGAACGGCAGCGAAAGTTAGCGAAAACCCAAAAATAAGGATGTTTGTCGGATTGTGAACGAGTTATTGTCCGTAATTTTCTGTTTGTTGCAGTGATTCGGCAATGATCGCATAACCATTTACGATTGGCGAGCCTAATGTAAATTCAAACCATTCTTTGTTAGCAGCTTTCTCTGGCGGCTGAGAACCGATTTCAAGATTGTAATAGCCTGCTTTATCAGTAAAATTAAATTTTCCCGACACACGAAGATAAAAAAACGTCCACAAACTATCATAAATATGCGTCATTTCTTCAATTTTACCGATAGCACCGATCATTTTGCCTTGATAATTGATAAATTCAGTAATGCGGCAATTGAAAGGACGCGGAACGCCATTGACTTCGGCGGGAACAGGAATTTCGGGAGCATCAAAACGCGTCCAACCCCAACCATAAACAGGTTTCACTAGAACCAAATTGTTTAAGTAGTCTTCGCAAGATTCATCCAATCCCATAAACTTTCTGCCTTTTATTTGACTATTTTTGGTGAGGCACGAGCGCAATCAAACCGCGTAGTGCTTCATTGACGGATTCGGCGTCGGGGAAATATTCCTGCACGTCGGGCGCAAGGGCGATAAGCTTTGTTTCTTTGACGACGGTTGAGCCGTCTGATTTGTGAATAATCGTTGTATGACCTTTTTGCAGCGCTTCGAAATGTTTTCCGCGAACGCCTTTGCTGAAATCATATTCTTTTCGCATTTCGTCTTTTTCTTTAGTCTTGTTCATATATTTTTCGTTCCGCTTTGGTTGCTTTACGGACACTGATAATTCGGATTCTCGCTTCGCGTTCGGTGTAAACGACAACCAATATGCGATTTTTATCCGACATTCCAATATCAATAAAACGATTTTCTTCCGTTGAGTGATCCGGATCGGGAATCGTCACCGAAAATGAATCAAAGAAAACCGTTTCGGCTTCGTCAAAACTAATCTTGTGTTTGCGAAGATTCGATTTTTCCTTATTCTCGTCCCATTCAAAAATCGGCATTTGAGATTGATTATAAATCGTTTGCTGTCAATCACCAAGAAATTCGTCGGCGAAAAAACCGCGAAACTCGTCTTCGAACATTTCGAGCGCCAGCGAAAATTGGCAAAGGGTTAAGTTAAAGTGAGTTTGACTTAAAAATTCCGGCTAAAT
>CADEFG010000142.1:4638-9506 GCA_902826505.1 uncultured Acidobacteriota bacterium | reverse complement strand
ATGTAAATTTCCTAAGCGAGCGAGGTTTCAACAAACCTCGCTCGTTTTTGCTTTTTGATTAATTAGGTTTTGGGGTTTTTGATTTGGGTTTTTTGTTTTTTTGATTTTTATTCTGTTGTTTAGAGCAAAGTTCAAATATAAAAACAGTCGCCTCTGTCAAAAAGCAGTCGCTGAAGGCGACACAGATAATAGCCCGGGGTGGAACGAGCGCGAGCGAATGCAACCCCGGGAATGCGATCATTGAACAGTTCCGACCCTGAAGGGGTCGCACAACCTGAAATTGTACGAATTCAGGATCGGATATTTGTGGTGATTCGTTCCCGGGGTTCTCGCCTTCTTCACCCCGGGCTATTTTCTTTAGTCGATTTCGGCGACCTCAAGCATTAAAAATGCGCGGGCTTAACCGTTATTCAACTGAAATTTGCAATAAACTCAATCTAAATTTAAGCCGAAAACCCAAAACCCAAAACCCAAAACCAAATTTATAAACCAGAATTTTGCAATAAATTTTGCAATCTTCGCGTTTTGTGTTAAAACTAAAAGTGTTTTTGCTATTCGCGCTCAGCCGAAAACATTTTTCCAATTTAACAACTGCAAGAAAATATTGTGTTTTCAATGCAACAAGCCCGGTCGTTTTCGTCATCTGACTGGGTAATTGTTCGTTTTTAACGCAAAAATCCCGAATTTCAATCCGAACATTTTAGAAGAGATTTAATTATGAAACAGAAAAACCGAAGATTTATGAGTAACAAACTGAGATTTCTAATTTCGACTTTGCTTTTAATCTTTTTCGTTGCCGATATTTTCGGCGGAGACGGAAACGGGATCGAACCGCCGAGCGAACCGGTCAAGATCGTTGAATGGGACGTCGTCGGACCGAGCGGCGGCGATGTGCGCGTCGTTCAGATCGACCCGAAAGACAAAAATCATATTTTCGTCAGCACGCTCGACGGGCAAATCCACAATTCGACCGACGGCGGCAAAACCTGGAAGCTTTTGGTCAATTTAAACAAACCGCAAATCGTGCTCGATCAATTGTTGATCGATTCCCGCGATTCAAAAATAATCTACACATCGGGACATCGTCATAAAGAACCGGGCGGATTTTTTATGACAAAAGACGGCGGCGCGACCTGGAAAGAAGCCAAAGAACTCAGAAATACTTCAATCCACGCGATGGAGCAATCGTCAAAAAATCCGAATTTGATCCTGGTCGGAACGACCGAAGGCTTGTGGAAATCCGAAAATTCGGGCGAGGATTGGAAAAAGATCGAATCAACGACGACGCCGAACGCGACCATCGATTCGATCGCGATCGACCCGCGCGACGAAAATACGATCTACGCCGGAACCTGGTGGCGGGCATATAAAACCACCGACGGCGGAAAAAATTGGCGGCTCATCAAAAACGGGATGATCGACGATTCCGATGTTTTTGCGATCACGATCGACCCGCGCAATCCCGACCATGTGATCGCTTCGGCTTGCAGCGGAATTTACGAATCTTTCAATAAAGGCGATCTTTGGAAAAAAATTCAGGGCATTCCGTCGCAGTCGCGCCGGACCCGCGACATTCTCCAGCATCCGTCGGTTGCCGGAACGGTTTATGCCGGGACGACCGAAGGTTTTTGGATGACGACCAACAGCGGAAAATCGTGGGTAATTACGACTCAAAAAGATCTGGAAATAAATTCGATCGCCGTTCATCCCGATGAACCGAACCGCGTTTTTATCGGGACGAATAACTACGGCGTGCTAGTTTCAAACGACGGCGGCAGAAATTTTTCGCCGACCAACGACAATTTTTCGAGCCGGTTTGCCTATACGGTGACGGCTGATGTCGAACAGCCGAACCGGCTTTATGCCACGACGCATAATACCGCAACGGGCGGCGGTTTTCTCTTTATCAGCAATGACGGCGGAACAACCTGGCAGCGCCCGAAAAATCTGGACGTGATCCGGGTTTCGCCGTTTGGAATGATTCAGGATCGGGTCAATCCGAGTATTTTGTATCTGGCAACCAATGTCGGAATGTTTCAATCGCCGGACCGCGGAAATTCATGGACGCAGATCGTTCCGCCGAAACCGAAACCGACACCCAAAAAGAAAACGGTCGCCAAAAAGACCAAAGGCAAAGTTGTCAAACCCGAACCGGTACCGGAACCGGTCGTGCCGGTCGCTCCGCCATTTGTGATCGCTTTTACCGATAAGGTGAAGATTTTGGCTTATACCGAAGACGGCAAAAACGGATTTTATGCGGGCACCGATCACGGGCTTTACCGCAGTTATGATCTGACCAAAGGCTGGGAAAGAATTCCGTTCGGCGAAGGCATAAACGATAATGTTTTTGCGGTTTATTCAACGCCGCAGCAACCCGATACGATCTGGGTCGGCACCGAAAAATCAGGCGTCATCGTTTCGCGCGATAACGGCAAAACCTGGCAGACAACCGCGACGATTCCGCGAGAAGTACCGATCAGCTCGATCACCTCAGACCCGAAACGTCCTGAAGTAATCTATGTCGGCACCTCGCAGACGCTTTATATCAGCCGCGACAACGGCAAAACCTGGACACGGCGCGGCGGAAATCTGCCGCTCGGAAATTACACGAGCATTCTGATCAATCCGAACAACACGGATGAAGTCTTTATCTCGAGTGCGCTTGAAACCGACGGCGGTATTTATTATTCAAAAGATGCCGGTTCAAACTGGAAACGGATCGATTCAAAGGAAATGAAATTGCCGAGCCGCCGTGTTTGGTCAATGATCTTCGACCCGAACAATCCGAGTCGTATTTTTGCGGCGACGCATTCGTCGGGAATTTACCGGATCGACCGGGCGCCCGTCACGGCAACGACCGATGCCGTCACGCGCCCGCGCGTTTCAACGACCGGCAACTAAAAACTAAAATTTCATTTTTACCGGGGACGATGCAAAAAACATCGTCCTTTTTTGTTTTGGGTTTGGAACTCGGGCGTTTGAATTTTATAATCAGATGTTTAGGAGAATAAAAGTGAATCACGAAACAGCCGGGCATTGTGTTGCTATTCAAACTTCGTTTGAAATAAAGAATTTACCGTTTTCGGAAATTCCGCACCAATCAAATCTTTTCATCGAATATCAGCAAAATCCGCTTTCTCTAAAAAAATTTTATCCGTCCATCGTCGAATCGCCAACGCAAATTCCTCAAAAGATTTCCGAAGTATTGGAAAATTATCAAACCGACCGCGAGTTGCTTTGCAATGCTTTGGAAACAACCAACAAAAGTTTCGGAGCCGGCGAAAAAACGCTCGAAAATATCGAACTTCTCCGCAAACCCGATTGCGTGACGGTCGTTACGGGGCAGCAAGCCGGTCTTTTTTCGGGTGCGCTTTACACGATCTATAAAGCGTTTTCGGCGATCAAGCTCGCGGAATGTTTGCGCGGGAAAGGACATCAAGCCGTGCCGGTTTTCTGGATCGCCGAAGAAGACCACGATTTTGCCGAAGTCAAAAAGACTTTTGTTTTGGGCGACAAGTCAGAACCAGCGGCGGTAGCGGGCGGTTTAAGTTTGATAGAAATTGAAAACACGCCAAGGGATTACACGGAAAATCTTCCGGTCGGAGCGGTCAAACTCGACGAAACGATCCATGAAACGATCGGCGAGCTTTTGAAATCCCTCAAACAAACCGAATTTTCCGGTCAATTAAAAGCGCTTTTGGAGGAAAGTTACAAACCGGGCGAAACTTATTCGACAAGTTTTGCAAAGCTTTTGACAAAGATATTTTCGAAATACGGTTTAATAATTTTGTCGCCGCTCGATAAAAACTTGAAATCGCTCTCCGCGCCGGTTTTTGCCGCCGCCGTCAAAAAGGCGGACGCGATTCGCGAAAAATTGCTCGCACGAAACGAGGCGCTGAAAGCCGCAAATTATCACGCACAGGTTTTGGTCGAGGAAGATTTTTTTCCGTTCTTTTTGATTGACGAAAACGGCAAGCGGCTTGCTCTGAAAAAAAATAAAAACGGCAAAATTGCGGCAAAAGACTCGAAACGCGAATTCGAATTGGATGAATTGATCGAAATTGCCGAAAATTCGCCCGAAAAGTTAAGTCCGAACGCGCTGATGCGTCCCGTCGTGCAGGATTTTCTGCTGCCGACGGTTTGTTATTTCGGCGGCGCGGCGGAAATCGCCTATTTCGCGCAAAATTCGGTGATCTATGAAGTCTTGCAAAGACCCGTGACGCCGATTCTGCATCGTCAGAGCCTGACGATCGTCGAAGCCAAACACGCGCGAACGCTCAAAAAATACGATCTGGAAATAAAAGATTTATTTGGCGGGCTGGAAAATGTCCTGCCCGAAATCGTTGAAAAACATCTTAATCGTGAGACGGCGCAAATTTTCGCCGAAGCCTCGGAAATAATCGATTCGCAGCTCGATCGGCTTGACCAAAGCCTCTCGCAGATCGAACCGACGCTGGCGAAAAATCTGGCGACCCGGCGGCGAAAAATTCTTTACCACCTCGGCGCTTTGAGAACAAAATTTCATCACGCCCAAATTCGACGCGACGCGACGCTCCAACGCCAAATCGAAAATGCTTTTTCCGCGCTTTTGCCGCATAATGCTTTGCAGGAAAGAACGTTGAATGTCGCCACGTTTCTCAATGCGCACGGGCTTTATTTTATTGATTGGATTTACGAAGCGATCGATCTCGACGATAAAGCGCACCGGCTGATTTATTTGTAATTTGTCGGTTGCCGGTCTTACTTTGTTTTTAACAACTGACAACTGAAGGCTGACAATTGACTGCTGAAAGAATGAACAAGATCAACATTTTATCCGAAAATCTGGCAAATCAAATCACGGCGGGCGAGGATTTAGAGCGTCTGGC
>CADEFG010000142.1:0-4628 GCA_902826505.1 uncultured Acidobacteriota bacterium | reverse complement strand
GGGCGGCGTCTGATGCGCGTTGCGGATGACGTCGAGGGAATGCTTCGCGACGACGCGATTCTTGCCTTTGAACGCCACGCAACCTCGAAGATCAAAACTCTCGAAGATTTAGGCGCGATCCAAACGCTCGGTTTTCGCGGCGAGGCGTTGGCTTCGATCGCGTCGGTCGCGAAGGTCGAACTTGTCACCAAAACCGAACAAGAGACGGCGGCAACGCGCGTTTTGATCGAGGGCGGACGCCTGCTGGATGTCAAAGACACGGCGCGAAATACGGGAACGACCCTGAGCGTCCGCGATCTATTTTTCAATACTCCGGCGCGGCGCAAATTTATGCGTTCCGAGGCGACCGAAAACTATCATCTGACGGCGGTTGTTCAGCATTACGCGCTTGCCCATCCCGAAATCGCATTTACTTTAACGAATAACGGGCGCGAAGTTTTGCGCGTTTCGCCCGCCAAAGATCTCCGCGAACGCGCTTACCAGCTCTTCGGCGCGGGCTTGATCGAAAGCCTTCTGCCGGTTTCGGGCGGACGCGAATTTATCGCCAGGGTTTCGGGTTTTGTGTCGGCGCCGCGTGAACGCCGAACGACGCGCGACGCGCAGTATTTTTTCGTCAATCAAAGATTTGTTCGTGATAAAACGATTGCCGGCGGATTGCTCGAAGGTTTTCGTTCCGTTTTGCCGCACGGTGTTTATCCGGTCGCCTTTTTATTTCTCGACATTCCGCTCGAAGAGATCGATGTCAATGTTCACCCGGCAAAAACCGAGGTGCGGTTTCGCCGTTCGGAAGCCGTTAAGGAAACGATCGCCGAAGCGATTCGCGAATCGCTCGCAAATGCCGGAATCGTTCGCGAGCCGCAAACAAAAGCGCCTGCCGAACTTTTCAACGAAATGACGCAAGATGCGCAAATTCCAAATTTCAAAATTCAAATTGATGAGCGAATTGTCGAACAGGCGGAAATCAATTTTCAACATTTTGAAAGCGAGCCGCAAAATAATTCTCCCAACCAACCGGCAACGGTTGCTGAAGCGACAAATATTTGGACGGAAACCGACAACCCGAATGAGCAAAATTTATCGGTTCAAAGCGAATTTCAAACTGAGGTTTTTTCCTCGGATTTTGAGCAAAAAGCGACGAATATTAATTCGGGAGAAAAAGATCCCGCAAATCTGAGATCCGAGTACGACGCCCAAAGCCCAAAAACCAAAGACCAAAATCCAATTGGGAATTATGGAATTTTGCCGCCGTTTGATTCGGCGACAAAGGTTGTCAAAACGGCGGAAGTAGCGGATTTTTCGGCTTCGAAAATTCGTCCGATCGGGCAGCTTCACGATAGTTTTATCATTGCGGTTGATGATGAAGGAATGCTTTTGATTGACCAGCACGTCGCCCACGAGCGGATCTTGTTCGATAAGTTCCGAAAAAGGGAAACCGAACGGCGGATCGAATCGCAAAATCTGCTGCTGCCGGAAACGATCGATCTAACGCCCGCCCAAAGCGAGGCTTTTTCGGTCGTCGAGGAAGAATTGGAAAGTTTGGGTTTTGGCGTGATGCGTCTTTCGGGCAGAACGGTCGCGATCAAATCGGTGCCGACCGATTTGCCGCCGTCGGAAGCGCGAAATCTGCTCGCAGAGGTTTTAGAAACGGTCGAAGCGGAAAAACGCGGCGGCGCAAAAGCCAGTTTGCGTGATAATATTGCCGCGAGTCTGGCATGTAAAGCCGCCGTCAAAATCAATATGAAGCTGACAACCGAAAAGATGCAGTGGCTGATCGACCGTCTGCTGATAACTTCGTCGCCGACGACCTGCCCGCACGGTCGTCCGGTAATTTTGCGGCTGACGATGAAGGACATCGAACGCGGATTTCATCGAACATAATGGAAAAAGAAAAAAATCAAACTGTTGGAGAAAAGCCTTTTGCTTTTTGGAATCGGGTTTATTTTGCAGTCGTCATCACAACGATTGTCGTGATTTCGGCATTATGGGCATTTTCGCGTTATTTTTCCTGAATCGGTCTTCGGTTTTCGGTCTTTGGTCTTGCCTTTTTTGAAGGAAAAGACCGTTACAAAGTCCGAAAACCAAAGACCAAAGCCCGATTTAATTTATGAAATTACTTGATTGGATAATTGTCGTCACGTATCTGGTTTATGTGATCTGGGACGGAATCCGGATGACCAAAAATTCGAACAGCAAGGAAGGTTATTTCCTGGCAAATCGAAGTTTGCCCTGGTGGGCGGTTGGGTTAAGTGTGATGGCAACCCAGCTTTCGGCGATAACTCTGGTCGGCACCACGGGACAAGCTTATACTGACGGAATGCGGTTCATCCAGTTTTATTACGGTTTGCCGTTCGCGATGATCATTCTTTGCGTGACGGTCGTCCCGTTTTTTCATCGCGCCAATGTTTTTACGGCGTATGAATATTTGGAAAAACGCTTTGATGTCAGGGTTCGGACTTTAACGAGCTTTTTCTTTCTGATTTCACGCGGTTTGGGCGTTGGAACGATCATTTCCGCGCCTTCGATCGTGCTTTCGATCGTTTTTGGCTGGAATTTAATTGCGACGATTTTTGCGATCGGGATGTCCACGACGATCTACACCGTTTTCGGCGGCGTGCAAGCCGTTACCTGGACGGATGTCAAACAAATGTTCATCATCTTTTTCGGTTTGGGCGTTTGTCTGATCGTTATTTTGATGGGCTTTCCCGCCAATGTTTCAATGCTTGACGGACTTCATCTGGCAGGTTCTTTGGGAAAACTCAACACGGTCGATACGAGTTTTAATTTACAGGAAAAGTACACGCTCTGGTCGGGGTTGATCGGTGGATTATTTCTGATGCTCGGGTATTTCGGCTGCGATCAGAGTCAGGTGCAGAGATTTTTGACCGCGAAATCGGTTGACGAAGGCAGAACCTCGCTTTTGATGAGCGCCTTTTTGAAAATCCCGATGCAGTTTTTTATCCTTTTGATCGGAGTTTTGGTTTTCGTATTTTATCAATTCAACGCGCCGCCAATTGTTTTTAACGCCAACGAAGTTGCCAAAGCCCAACAAAACGCACAGTTTCAAACGATTCAGAAAAACTACGAGACGGCTTTTAACGAGCGCCGCGATGCCGCGATCAGGTTTACGACCGAAAGCCCGGAATTTCAGCAAAACTACATCGATGCCGACAAAAAATTCAACGAAACTCGGAAAGCAGCCGTCCAATTCGTGCGCGAGACGAGTAATAAAGATTTTAACGATGTCAATTATGTTTTCCCGACCTTTGTGCTGCAAAATATGCCGATGGGCATCATTGGTTTGATCATCGCGGCGATCTTTGCGGCGGCAATGAGTTCGATTGCGGCAGAGCTCAACGCGCTCGCGACGGCGACGACGATCGATTTTTACAGGCGGCTTTACAAACCCGAAGCGACCGACGGGCATTACGTTGCGGTCGGTCGAATTTCGACCTTTATCTGGGGAATTTTTGCTTGTATCGTCGCGATCTTTGCGACGAATCTCGGTTCGCTGATCGAAGTCGTCAATAAATTCGGTTCGTTCTTTTACGGCTCGTTGCTCGGCGTTTTTGTCCTTGCCTTTGTTGTCAAACGCGCCAAAGCTCGCGGTGCGTTCTTCGGGCTGTTGTTCGGCAGCGCTTCGGTCTGGATTGCCAGTCTTTACACGACCATCGAATTTCTCTGGTTCAATGTCATCGGTTGTTTAATTACGGTTTTGTTTGGGTATTTTATAAGTTTGACAGTAGAAAAAAACTCTAAATGAAAAGTTCAAAAATTTTAGTTTCGATCCTTCTTTTATTTTCCGTTTTCCGTTTTCCGTTTTCCGTTCCCGCGCAGGTGCGCCCCGTTTATGATTACGGCGCCAGCGGTTTGGCGCAGTTGTTAAAAAAATTGAACACGACCAAAAGCGTGATGATGATCGGCGCGCACCCGGATGACGAAGATTCGGGACTGCTGGCATATCTGGCACGCGGCGAAAATGCGCGAACTGCTTATTTATCGCTGACGCGCGGCGACGGCGGGCAAAATATCATCGGCTCGGAACTGTTTGAATCGCTCGGCGTGATTCGCACCGAAGAGCTTTTGCAGGCGCGGCGTTTGGACGGCGGGCAGCAATTTTTTACCCGCGCATTCGATTACGGATTTTCCAAAACTCTCGCCGAAGCCAAACAAAAATGGGACGAAAAGATAGTTTTGTGCGATGCGGTGCGGGCAATTCGGCAGTTTCGTCCGCTGGTCGTGATTTCCAGGTTTTCGGGAACCGCCGCCGACGGACATGGACAGCATCAATTCGCCGGTTATATCTCGCCGCTGGCGGTCAAAGCCGCTGCCGATCCCGAACAGTGTCGCGATTCGGGACAAAGCTGGCAGGTTCAGAAATTCTATGTTTCGCAAGGTTTTCGGGCGACCGGCGAACCGAATTTGAAGATCAACACGGGCAAATACGATTTTCTGCTCGGGCGTTCGTATTTTGAGATCGCGATGGAAGGCAGAAGCCAGCATAAAACGCAGGAACAGGGCGTTTTAGAACTCAAAGGCGAAAAGATTTCGGGTTTGAATCTGGTCGGCGAGGCGAAACCGGAAAGCGGAATTTTTGAAGGGCTCGACGTTTCGATTCGCGGGATCAATAA
>CADEFG010000141.1 GCA_902826505.1 uncultured Acidobacteriota bacterium | reverse complement strand
ACTTTTCAATGGAAAATTTTAGTGATACATCAAAACCTTATACCTATTCGTTCAAGGTTCGGGTTCCGAATTACGCGCAGAAAACCGATAAACGAAGCTTTTTGCAGCCCGGATTTTTTGAATACGGAAGAAATCCGCTGTTTTCCGCCGAAACCCGCAAATACGCGATTTATTTTGATTTTCCCTGGTCGGAAAATGATGAAATAGAAATCGAACTGCCGAAAAATTTTGAAGCCGACAGCGTTGACGCGCCCGGGTCGGTTGACGAATCAAAAGGCATCGGTTCTTTGAACATAAAGATTGATTTGTCCAAGGAAACGAATGTTTTGAAATTCACCCGCCAATTTTATTTCGGCGGCAACGGAACTATTTTGTTTCCGGCAGGGGCTTATAAACCGTTAAAAATTTTGTTCGATGCGTTTCATAAAGCTGACACGCATACGATTTCGCTTAAACAAAAACAGTGATTTTTTTGAGTAGTTTCGGAGGTTTTATGAAATTTGTTCCTCGTTTGATGTGCTTGTTTGGTTTTATTTTTATCGTTGCGCTGAATGCTTTCGGCGATGATTCGCCGCCTTCCTGGATGAAACAGGCGGCTTCCGCGGGCGTGCCGGGTTACGATAAAGAAGTTTCGGCGGTTGTTCTGCATAACGAGCAAATCGTCACCTTGGGCAGTGACGGCATGCTCGTCACAACGGAAAATTACGCGGTCAAAATATTATCGCGCGAAGGCAGAAGACACGCGGTCGCGACCGCCCTTTATCTGGTCAGCGCGGGCAAAGTCCGCGACATCGAAGGCTGGCTGATTCGTCCCGACGGCACGACCAAAAATTACGATAAAAAATCGGTGCTCGACATCATCTCCGACCCCGACGATGTTTATAACGAATATCGTGTAAAAGTTATTGACGGTTCGGACGACGCCGATAGCGGATTTGTTTTCGGCTACACGGTCGTTTCGGAAGACCGCCCGCTCTATTTTCAGGAAAAATGGTTTTCGCAGGATAACCTTCCGGCGCTTTTGTTGCGCTACACGCTCAATCTGCCGGCGGGCTGGAAAGCCTCGGGCATTACGTTTAACCATCAGACGATCGCGCCGCAGGTCAGCGGCACGAGCTACACCTGGGAATTACGAAACTTGCCGTATATCAAATCCGAACCGCTGAGTCCTTCGGTTCCGAATATCGTGCCGTGGGTTGCCGTCAACTACGCGCCCGACAACGCCGCGCAATCGGGCAATAAGGTTTTTACGAATTGGACGGAAGTTTCGCGTTGGACCAGCACGCTCTATGATTCGCAGGTCGTTGTTGACGATGCGGTTGCGGCGAAAGCGCAGGAGCTGACGGCAAACGCCAAAACCGAGCTCGAAAAAATCCGGGCGATTGCCAATTATGTTCAGAATCTTCAGTATATTTCGATCGACATCGGTGTCGGAAGCGGCAACGGTTATCGTCCGCGCCCGTCGAATCTGGTTTTGAATCGCGGTTACGGCGATTGCAAAGACAAGGCAAATCTGATGCGCGCGCTTCTCAAGGTTTTGAAGATCGAAGCGTTTCCGATCGCGATCTTTTCAGGCGACCCGACATTCGTGCGCGAAGAATGGGCGTCGCCCGCGCAATTTAATCATTGCATCATCGCGGTTAAAGTCAGCGACGCAACCGATACGCCGACCGTTATCAAACATGCCGTGCTCGGACGGCTTTTGATTTTTGACGCGACCGACCCCGACACTTCGCTCGGCGATTTGCCCGATTATTTACAGGGAAGTTTCGGACTTATCATCGCGGGCGAGCAGGGCGGATTAGCGAAAATGCCCGTCACTTCATCGGAAAGCAATCTTTTGGAACGAAATATCGAGGTCAGTTTGACGGCGGAAGGCGGAGTCAACGGCACGATTCGTGAAATGGCGAATGGGCAGACATCTTCATTATTTCGTCAGCAATTGCGTGAGCTTTCCGCGCCCGATTACAAAAAAATGCTCGAAATCTGGCTGACGCGCGGTTCGACCGGAGCGCAGCTCATAAAATTTTCGCAAAGTGACAAAAAAGCCAATTCCACTTTCGGCTTGGATGTTGAATTCAATGCGCCGCGTTATGCGCAATTGATGCAAAATCGGCTGCTTGTTTTCAAACCCGTGATCGTCGGTCGAAGAAATGCAATTTTTCTGACCGAAAATATTCGCAATACGCCCGTCATGCTCAATTCGCAATCAATGAAGGAAACGTCAGTATTTACTCTGCCGCCGGGTTTTGTCGTGGACGAAATGCCGGATGCCGTCAATCTTGAAACATCGTTCGGCAAATATACGACCAGCTACGAGGTCAAAGACGGGAAACTGTTCTTTACGCGTTCGCTGAGAATAAACCGGGCAACCGTGGCGGTTGATAAATATAATTCGGTGCGCGATTTTTACGCCAAAATGCGCGATGCCGAACAATCGCCGGTCGTGCTTTTGCGAAAGTAAAAAGGCTGCCAACAAAAAAAATCGCGACGAAAAAATCGCCGCGCTTTTTTTTTGAAATTTTATTTAAACCGCGATCGGCGCTTTGATATGCGCGTGCGCTTCATAATTTAATATTTCGAAATCTTCAAATTCGTAATCAAATATCGAATCGGGCTGGCGTTTGATATTTAATTGCGGCAAAGCGAACGGTTCGCGCGATAACTGCAACTTTGCCTGTTCGATATGGTTCAGATAAAGATGAACGTCGCCGCCCGTCCAGACAAAATCGCCCGGTTCCAATCCGCATTGCCGGGCAATCATATGAACCAACAAAGCATAACTGACGATATTATACGGAACTCCAAGAAAAGTATCGGCTGAGCGTTGATAAAGTTGGCACGACAATTTTCCGTGATCGACATAAAATTGAAAAAGCGCGTGGCACGGCGCGAGCGCCATTTTTTCGATCTCCCCGACATTCCACGCCGAAACAATATGCCTCCGCGAATACGGATTTTTCTTGATCTGCTCAATGACCGTGCTGATCTGATCGATTTCGCGCCCGTCGGAAGTTTCCCAACGCCGCCATTGTTTGCCATAAACCGGACCGAGATCGCCTTCCGCGTCAGCCCATTCGTCCCAGATGCTGACTTTATGATCTTTGAGATATTTGATGTTCGTGTCGCCTTTTAAAAACCACAATAATTCGTAAATTATCGAACGCAGATGAAGTTTTTTAGTCGTCACAACCGGAAAACCACGGCTCAAATCAAAACGCATTTGATAACCGAAAACGCTTAAAGTGCCGACGCCCGTCCGGTCTTCGCGGCGCGTGCCTTTGTCTAAAATATGCTGTAAAAGCTCCTGGTATTGTTTCATTTTACTATGGTTTTTTTAATATGATCGGCGGAGTCGGCATTTCAAGAGAGCTTTTCATATCGTCAATTTGTAATCCGACCGGCGATGCGCCCGCCTGTTTGACGGCGTCAACTATTTTAATGATGTCGCCAAACTTGCTCGAATTATCCGGTTTTACAATAACCGTCGTTTCTACAATATTTGTGCCTTCTCGTAGAACCCCATATTTGTCGCGGTCGTTAAAAATTTCTTTCAAAGTGTTTGTCAGCGGCGAAGTATCGTTGAGCGAACCCTGCTTATCGGTATTTAGGGTAATGTTTGAATCTTTATCTAACTTGACAACTAATGTGTTCGGATTTGGTTTGAGGATTACGTCGTCCGGTCGCGGTTCGGGAAAAATGTAAATATACGGATTTTCCGTGATGGTTGAGGCTTCGATATTTATGCAGTTATCAAGTATTCGCCGCGCTTGTTGAAGCGTGTCGGCAATCAGTTCAAACCCGAGCGTCGGGTCGGATTTAACCGTAACGACTGATTTTTTATCGATGGCGGACAAAAGTTTGGGCAAAGATGACATTGGCTGATCGACAGCAATTGTTTTTATGTCCGAATTTATTTGAACCGTGACGGTTATTTTAGAGTCTTTATCAATTTGGATAATTGATTGATAAGTCTTTTCGATAGGAACACAGATATCGCTGAGCGATTTAATCTTTTCGACTCTGATGGACGGCGTTTTTTTCTTGACCGATTTTCCTATCTTTTTTCCTTTCTGAGCATTGATGCCGGAAACATTTACAAAAGCAAAAACTGTCAAAACGGCGGCGATAACGAGTAATTTTGAAATTTTGAAATTTCTTTCCCCCCGGGGACTTTTCATAATTAATTCCTCTTTTTAATTGATTTGAAGTTTAAATTTGTAGAATTTTCCCCTTAAAGTTACCATAATCTTTTCTATTTTGTGAACTATGGCACATAAACTTGAAGTCAGTTTTAATTCGCCGCAATGCGGCTGGATGTCAATCGGTTTCGACGACGGGAAAAGTGAATTTCACACGACGACGGCATATACGCCGCATTCGCGGGCATTGTCCGAAATACTCAATGGTCTTTCGTCGCTAGTTGATGCACCAAGCCCGAAAGATGTATTTAAAATCGAATGGAGCAGAAATCCCGAAGCGTATAGCTTATTTTTCAGCCGCGCCGAAGAAATCGTTTTCTTTCAGGTTGTTGAGTATCCGACATTTAATCGTTTGGAAAATGAAGGTGAAATTGTTTTTTCGCATCAGGGAAACGTCACAGATTTTTGCAAATCCTTTTATCATACTTTTGCCCAGCTTTACGAAGACCGCGAAACGGACGAGTTTGAATTTAACTGGCGACAGCCGTTTCCGTTTGAAGAATTTAGAAATTTTGAAAACAAGTTAAAAGGTGATGGACAATAAAATTCGCTGTCAAAGCTGCGGCATGCCGCTTTCGGAAGAGTTCGGCAATCTCGGCACAAACGCGGACGGTTCGCCCGTTTCCGAATATTGTGTTTTTTGCTTTGCCGGCGGCGATTTTACAAATCCGGCGCAAACTTTGGAAGAAATGATTCAAAGTTCGATCGAAAATATGACAAACGATTTGCAAATGCCGGTTGAACAGGCAAGGGCGCTCGCAAACTCGTTTATCCCGACCTTGCGGCGTTGGCAAAATTGAATCCAAATTCAATCTGGTGCGAATTTGACTTTGAGGAGTCGAATTTATGAAAAAGATTTTATCCAGAATTGCTTCAGGCTTATTGATAACCGGTGTTTTGCTCAGCATTTGGATCGCGTTCGATCTATATTCCCCGCATAAAATTGATATTCGTGATTTTGACGCGGACGAAATTGCGCGGCTCGATACGGCGATGTGGCGTTCGTATTACAGCCGCGAGCGCCTGCGGATGTTTTCCGAATTGACCGAAGTTTTAGAAAAACAATACAAATTGCGTTTCTGGCGCAGGCAATTAGTGGCGTTTTACGCGGCAAAATCGGCATTTGTTTTCAAAGACGGCAAATCGCGCGCGGATTACGAAAAGGCGCTGCCGGATTTAGGGAAATTTTACGCCGAAATCCGCGCCGTCAGCACGACCGATTTTGATGCCCGACGCGCCGCCGAGCTTGAACTTGAATGGTGGATCGTCCACCGCGAACGAAAAAAATACAAAGAAGGCGATCTGAGAAACGCACTGGCGGATGCGGCTTCCGCGCTTTACAACGTGCGCGCGGAAAATTTTCTCGAATACGGAAAATTGCGCGCCGAAGCGATGGAAATCCGCGACCGCAAAGCCGAATCGGGCGGCGTGACGGAAGAAGACTGGCAAAAAATTGACGAATTGCTTCACAAGTCGTGGCGTTCATTGCATACAGCCGTAAATATGAAATAGAATTTGGTCTTTGGTATTTGGTCTTTGGTTTTTAATTTTCAAAAACCAAAGACCAAATACCAAAGACCATTTTCAATGAAAGAAAAACTTTTAGATTTACTCGCCTGCCCGTCGTGCGGCGGCGATATTTTGCTGGCTTATGCAAGCCGTTACGAAGATAAGGAAATTATCGAGGCGATCTTGTCGTGCCAGAAATGCTCGCGTGAATACAGCGTGAAGCGCGGCATTCCGCGGTTTGCCGATTTAGAAAAGATCGAGGAAGACAAGGCGGAAACCGCTGAAAACTTCGGCTGGCAATGGACGCATTTTACGCAGGAGGACGAAAAATACGCCGAACAGTTTCTTGGCTGGCTGCAGCCTGTCAAACCCGAATATTTCGCGGGCAAAGTCGTGCTCGAAGGCGGCTGCGGCAAAGGTCGTCACACCAGTTTGGCGGCAAATTGGGGCGCGAAAGAAGTTGTCGGAATTGATCTGAGCATCGCGGTCGAATCGGCGTTTCAAGCAACGCGGGCGCTGCCGAACGTCCATATCGTCCAAGCCGATATTTACAAACTTCCGTTCAAAAAAGCATTCGATTTCGCTTTCTCGGTCGGCGTTCTGCATCACACGCCCGACCCGAAAAAGGCATTTCTCTCGCTTGCCTCGAAAGTCAAAAAAGGCGGCGCGGTTTCAGCCTGGGTTTACGGCGCGGAAAACAACGAATGGATCACGCGCTACGTCAATCCGATTCGGACGGGTTTTACCTCGAAGATCAATCAGCCGACGCTTTATCAACTTTCAAAACTCCCGACGCTCGGCGTTTTTCTTGCGTCGAAACTGATTTACAAACCGCTCAATAAAACATCAAAACCGCTGGCGGACAAACTTTTTTACAACGATTATCTCAATCATCTCGGAACTTTCGGCTGGCGCGAACAGCATAATATCGTCTTCGACCATCTGGTTGCGCCGACCGCTTTTTATATTTCGCGCAACGATTTTGAAGGCTGGTGGGAAGAAATAAAAGCAAAAGAAACGCAAATCATCTGGCATAATCAGAATAGTTGGTGCGGTTTTGGGATAATATGAAAAATGGTTTTTATTGTTTTTATAATTTTCTTTTTGTGTTGTATCTCAATGTTTATAATATTTGATTCAATACTTTGGATACAATATAAAAACCATTATTACGAATGGATAAAGGATTGGAAACCGCATGGATTCTTCTTCATACCTAAAGAAACTAAATCTATCTTTGGGATGCCCAAATTTAGAAGCTGGATAGCCATGCAACGTCGTTGTTCTTCATTATTTTGGAAAACGCCAAAATGGGCATTAAAAGAGCCAAAGGTGTTGAAATTTATTCTTTGCTATCGAATTTTGGGTATCGTTAGTCTTTTAGTTTGGTTGCTATTCGCATTAACAGCTATTTTTCAGTTATGAAATTTGACAAAGGAATTGCCAAAAAATATCGCCAATCGATCGAAGACGCTTTTGAAACCATTATGGAAAAGGGCAACGCGCGGCACCGGCAGACGATGAAGCTGATTCTGGATTCCGAAATGTTAATTTCGGTTTCCCCGGTCAGCAAGATCAACGCGTCGGGCATTACGGGCGTCCGAGATTCGGGGAATCTCAACGACCGCATCGAGTCCGAGAGATTGAGCTTGCGCGACGCTTTCGACGAATTGTTTATCACGATTGCCGAGGAAACGATCGACACTGGTTTTCAACGCGGCTGCGAAGGAACTTTTGCCCACGAAAATCAACACGCTTTCGATTTTGCCCAAACGATCGAAAGTTTTTCAAACGCCGACATCAATCCTTTGAGCATTTTCAACCCGACGCTTTACGAGCTTGAATGGGAAGCGCATCTTGCGGCGGGCGAATATGCGATGCAGATCGGCAAAGACGAATATCTCGACGAAGGCGTCACACTGATGATTCTCGGGCGCGGTGGCGACGGCAGTTGTTTTCTCGATCACGACGGCATCAAACGCCGTCTGAAAGAAAGCTACGGTTTAGAAACGGGCGGAAATCTCGGAATGCTCGCAAGCGAGATGCTCGGTTTAAGAGCCAAATAAATAATCTTAATTTTACAAAAATCTTTTTTTTGCTAAAATCTCTAATTCGATTTCAATTTTGATTTCGATTTTGAGGTAAGTAGTAATGCTCAAATTATTTAAATTCACGCTCTTTTTTGTAATATTCCTCTCTTTTTTCACACAAACTTTCGCCCAAAATCCAACCGCCAAAGATTTGTTCGGGCAAGGCGTTGATTTTCTCAAAGCGCAGAAATTCAACGAAGCACTCGAGGCATTTCGGAAAAGCGTTCGGCTTGATCCGAAAGAGCCTGCCGCCCATGCCAATATCGGCGCGGTTTTGTCGGCGTTAAATCGCGTTTCCGAAGCGGTCGCGCCGTTTCGTGAAGCGGTTCGGCTGGCACCGACCGAACCGACGTTTCACACTGCTTTGTGCCGTTCGTTAAGTCTCACGCAAAATCACACGGAAGCCGTCGCGCAATGCGAAGAAGGCGTTCGGCTTGGCGGAAATTCGCCTGAATCTCATATTGCCTTGATCGTCGCTCTGCGAAAAGCCGATCGGCTGGCGGAAGCGGCGCAAAAAGCGGAACAGGCTTTGCAAAAATTTCCAGATAATGAATCTTTGCTTCATTCGGCGGCAGACGCGCTGGCAGCGACGGGAAATATCGCGCGCGCCGTCGAAATTTACGAAACGCTCGCGCGACTCAAACCGGATTCCGCGTTTTATCAAATCGCGCTGGCGGAAAATTATCTGCGGCTCGAACGCGACGGCGAAGCGATGGCGGCGGCGCGAAAAGCAATCGAACTCGAACCGAATAACGCGGCGGCTTATTTTTATTCAGGGAAGATCTATTTCGAACTCGGACAACACGAAGAAGCCGTCAATGCGTTTCAAAAAACCACCGAACTCGAACCGCGCCAAACCGAAGCGTTTTATTTTCTCGGCGTCAGCGAAAACCGCCGCGGCAAAACCGCCGAAGCCGTCGCCGCGCTCCGCAAAGCCGTCGCGCTCGCGCCGGAAAATTTTCGTTATCTGAGCGAACTCGGAAGTCTGCTCAATGCGGCGGCGCAGTATGAAAATGCGATCGCTCCATTGCGAAAAGCCGTCGCGCTCGACCCGAAGGATTTTGTCGCTAAAGTCGGGCTCGGTTTGGCTTTGTTTGAATCGGCGCATTTTGACGAAGCATTGCCCGTTTTGCAGGAAGCCGATCGAATGAAACCGGGCAATCAGGTTGTCCAAATGTTTCTGAACGTCACGCGTTCGCGTCAGCAAAACGCAACTCAAATTGATGAAATGAAGCGCTACGCGAAGGAAAATCCGAACGATTTGAATGTCCGGATGAGTCTCGTACAAATGTTAGGTTTCACGCAGCGCCTCGGTGAAGCCGAATCTTATGTTCGGGAAATTTTTCAGGCAAGTCCGAAAGACATTAGATTTTATCAATCAATCGGCGCAGTTTATTCGACCGCCGGGAAATACGACAAAGCCGAAGAGGCTTACAAAAAAGGAATTGCCGTTGACCCGGTTTATCCGGGTTCGTATCTGGGGTTGGCGAGTATCTACGCGAAAGCTGGAAAGGTCGAAGAAACGATCGCCGCCTACAATAAACTTCTTGAACTCAAGCCTGACGCCGCGCAGAGCACCAAACTCTACGCGGATTTTCTGCGCGATAACGGACGGCGGCGCGAGGCTTTGCAAATGTATAAACGCTCGCTGGAATTTTTTCCAAATGATTCGCCGTCGCTTTTTAACGCCGGAGTTTTGTCCGCCAAGCTCGGAGAAAACACAGCGGC